>JAESQU010000151.1 GCA_016764995.1 SAR324 cluster bacterium
CCGCCTCCAAGACTTCCTGCATTACTTCGCATTCTTTCATGAAAGAATTTTCCATTCCCAGGAACTCTCTTAGTCATTGATGTTTTGAGTTAAAACAGTACAGTTAGGAACTCGTGCTGTGACTTCAATGATAAGGACAAGCGCGCCTTTCGACTGACCTTTTCCGATCAAGGCCGCAGATATACCTTTTTGAATCCGTGTCACTTCCGCAACAGACGCCAAAGCACTCACCTCCTCCATTTCCAGTACAGTAATTAAGCCGGTGAACAAAGTTTTTTCCGCACAACAATTCAACTTGCAATAAAAGAATTCATCCTGTCATAATTCTTGCACAATGTACTTAAATGCACTCTGCAAACTTAATCGGTTGTAACTGACGTAGAACAATCAATGCTGGAAAACAAATCAATTTCAAGACCAAGCATCAAAAGTTTTCAGGAAAACTTAATCCAGAGGCTTGGTCCCGACGAAGGACGCGCACTAGATGTGCTGGGAGCGGATTTTTTTTATTTGGTGGACGAGCTCTCAATTAATCTTCATGAAAAACATCCGCAAGATGCGCCACTGTTAGATTTGAGTGATGCAGAATTTCCGTGGGAATTACAGGTTTTCACCAACCAGTTTTTACGTGAATGTGCCCAAACTTCTCAGCAACTGACTTTTTTTTGTCACGGGTTACGAAAAAAACTCGAAGATACTGAGTTTAACCAGGAATTCTGGAGAATTCTGGATGAAGCATATCAGCATCATTTTTTTGTTGCGGACAGTAAAAATAATTACCTTGTCTGAGTAAAATAAAGACCTTCCCTCATGCCTCCTGATTCCACGGACATTGCAGAAAATTCAGTCACAAAAGACACCGTCAATTCGGACACATGGAAAAATGCCTGGCTGACCACACCCGGACCCCGGACTTTTAATGAACATGCGTCTTTATTTTTAAAAGGCGTTGGCATGGGTTCAGCCGATATTGTCCCTGGTGTTTCCGGAGGAACAATTGCGTTTATAACAGGTATTTATGAAATGTTACTGACCGCAATTTCCTCAATCAACGGAAAATTAATCCTTAAGGTATTACGCTTTAATTTCAAAGGAGCATTGTCAGTACTTCATCTGCGCTTCTTGTTTACACTTGTTTCAGGAATTGCACTCGCCATTATCAGCACAGCACACTTGATACACTTCCTGCTGACAGAATATCCTGTGGAAACCTGGTCCATCTTTTTTGGTTTAATCACAGCATCAATTCTGGTGGTAGCCCACTCGATCAACAATCGATTTTCAAGCTTCCCCGCTTTAATTTTAGGAACTCTGCTGGCCTATGGAATTACCGGGCTTATTCCTCTCCACACTCCGGAAGGTCCCTGGTTTATCTTTTTCAGTGGAATGATCGCGATTTGCGCCATGATTCTGCCGGGTTTAAGTGGATCATTTATTCTTTTGATTTTAGGCAAATACGCTTTCATCACAGCAGCATTACGAAATCCATTCAACTTGGATAATTTAGAAATTATCCTCATTTTCATTGCAGGATGTCTAATTGGAATTTTGGGATTTTCACGTGTCTTACGCTATGGACTAATGCGCTGGCATGATTATACTTTAGCCCTCCTGACGGGCATCATGATCGGTTCAATGCGAAAAGTCTGGCCCTGGAAAATTGCTTTGGAAAGTCAAATAATCCGAGGTAAAGAACATGTTCTCCGGGAGGAAAACGTCTGGCCATTACTTAATACGGAATTGGGGATCGCCCTGTTGCTGATGGGAACAGGTTTTGTGATGGTTCTGATGCTGAATAAAATTTCCAAATCTCGTGCTGAAAACTAAGTTGTTTCTTCTAATTCTCTGAGAAACGTCCGGACCGAGTCAACAAATTTTTCGCGTATTTCAGTCTGTTCTTCAATTTTTTCACAATCCGCAAAACTCTCATAACAAACCAAAATTGTTTGCAGTGACTCCTTTATTTTGACCGCTGACATCCGAAATTTTTCTCCTGCAGCTTTCCTTTCCGTTTTTAAATCGTCATCTTCCGGATGCTCCAGTGCCTGTCTTTCACGAACACGTTTCAGAGTTTCCCGCAATTCCCTGATGCTCGGCGCGGCTTTTTCTCCTTTTGCTTCCTGCCATATTTCTTCACGTTCTTCCGGAGTTTTACAACTGCTCAAGAGATAGGCACCGGAAGCAGTATAGCGCCCGATCAGTTCCGGATTTTCTGAATAAACCTGAGCCACCTTCCGGCATTGCATTGCGGAAGAATAAGGCATATTTATATTTTCCGCATACCACGATTTTATTTGTTCTGTCGTAAGTTTTGATTCCTTTAGCAGGGAATGTAAGGAAATTAAATGGAGTCCCAGCAAAAAATAGTCATCCGCGATATTTTCAATGAATTTATTTATGCGGCTCACCACTTTCTGCACCGGTGGCGAACTCTTTTCCGGAGAGTCATTTTCAGAATCTAAATTCAGCTCCGGCAGAAAAAAGTGTGTTTGCATCCGCCCAACCGGAAGAGGAGGACTTGTTGCAGAAGAGATATTTTGCTGAGCGCCTTCCTGCAGAATTTCGCTTTGTGAACCCAGATTTATTTTTAGTGCTTTATTCATTACATTTGAACCAAAGATGCTTATTCATTTTCTGTTAAATTGCCATTATGAACGTTTTTTTGCTGCTGGACTATACGGCGCATAATTTCCCTGCAAAGGAGATCATACATTTCCGCCCCACTTGTGCGGCCTTTGCGGTAATCAAATATGCTTTGCTGAAATGCCGGTGCTTCCTGAATTGAAACAGTCTCTTCGACAATTTGACTAAACATTAAATCCGGCCACCTTTCCCGGAGACCTTCCGTAATTGTTTGGGCCAATTTTGTACGTGGATGTGAGCGGGTGATTGCAATCCCAAGAACTTCTGCTTTGCACTGACCCAACATGCCGGCTTTGAATTGATCAATATAGGTCATGATTTGATCACAACCACTGAAACCCAGATAATCTGTCACCACCGGAACAATTACATAATCCACATACATTAAAATATTACGGCTGACATCGCTCCAACTTGGTGCTGTATCAATGATCACTATTCGATGGTTGATCGATGAAAGTAAGTTTTTGAACAGTGAATCTTTGAAACGTGTATGACCAAGATAACTTGAAGCCTCCACCATGGCCTCACCGCCGGATGGTAAAAATGACAGGTAACGATCCAGTTGAATAAAATCAAAATTGCTGACCTTACCTAAAATTACATGGGCAAGATTACAGTGATGGTCGCGCTGAAAAGTTGTGGTGACATTGGCCTGAATGTCTGAATCAATCAAAAGAACTTTACGTCTGGCCTTGGCAATTCTGGCAGCTAAATTGATGGCAAGAGTGGTCTTGGCCTGACCTCCTTTCATGGTCATTACAGCAATTTTGATACTCACACCTCAGCTATTTTAAACATTTTCAATCTGTAGAAAAAATGAAAAAACGTACGTTAAAAAATATCATGCCTCCGACCAAGAACACAAGACTGGAAAAACGCTGAGTCCCAACCAGTCCTCTCATAGAGGAAAAAGCAAAAGCTGAATGACTCAAACAGAAAACGGCTGTGGTGTATAGACATCACAAGCAGGAGGAAAGCAAACACCTTGAATTTGCAAAAGACGCAGCCGATACAAATATGCTGCTCCAGTCATAATGTGCCAGCCAACTTCCACCGTTTTGCGGTTGGAAACCTCTTCCAAATAGGAACCCTTAACCCAATTGTTGAATGCACCCATTGCTGGTCCGGCCCAGATTTGATAATCCGCTTCGCGACCTTGTTCACCGGAGTTTGACCAACGAGAAGACAAACCTAGATACCAGCGAAATATCAGTGCCATTTTACGCTTTGGATGATCCTTCGCACGTTCAATTTGATGCGGATCACGGGCATTGAAATGCTCCACCGTTTGCCGCCAAATTTCATCAAGTGAACTCCGAAAAACTTGCTGTTCCAGTTTTAGACGCTCTTGTTGCGGAATTTCTTCAATGCTTTCGTAGTTTTTATATAACTCATACAACTTTTTAGCGCGCATCGGGAACATGGTTCCACGCTTAAGCACTTGTAACTCCACTCCCATTTCGAACATATCTGCGGCTGGAGCCATTGTTACATCTGTCATTTCTGCTTGAGCTAACAAGTTTTTACTGTGCAATGACGCGGCTGCTTCCACGCAAGATTGGTTAACTGAACCGGTCGCGACATAAGCTGCCCCCATCATAAAGGCCGCGAGGGCAGACGAAGGTGTCCCTATTCCTCCTGCGGCTCCTACTCGAATTGGCTGAGCATAACCATGTTTGCTCTGAAATTGATCGCGTAATGCTAAAATTGCCGGAAGCAGTAAAACAAGCGGTCGGTTGTCAGTATGTCCTCCGGAATCGGCTTCTACAGTGATGTCGTCTGCCATCGGGATATTTGTTGCGAGACGGGCTTGTTCTTCTGTAATACTGCCCTCCGTAACCAATTTCTGGAGAATAGTTGCCGGCGCAGGCGCCATAAATTTTGAAGCAACTTCGGTACGTGATATTTTAGCAATGACCCTGTTTTTGATCTCAATTTGATTTTGCGTGTTCAGGCTCAAACCGGCTACGCGGTAACGTACAATATTTGGAGTCAAACCTAGAAACGCCGACGCCTCAACCGTTGTTACACCATACTTCAAAAACAAATCGACTGCTGAGCGTTCAATTGCGTCTTCGCTCGGACTGTGAATAAGATTGAAGGCATACGGTCCATGTGGTAAAGCTTGCTGGATTTTTTTAATTGCTTCTTCAATACGAGATGGCACCAAACCTGCGGCACCAAACGAACTTAGCATTCCTGCTTTGCCGGAGGCAATCACCAATCCCTCCGAAGCAATACCATTTGCCATCGCGCCGGTCATGTATGCCATATTAACACCGTAAACCCGCATGAAATCCGAATCTCCAAATTGCCCTACCTGCATGGGCAGAGCATGAGCCAAAAGAGAGCTGGACGTTCCAGAAGTAGAATTCGTCAGGTCTTCCGCAAGACACACGCCAATAACCGCTTCATTTTGTACAACACACAAGGCTTGATTCAAACACAACAATTTGTTACGGATTTCTGTCTCGGTATTAGCAACCTTAGCTGGAAGAATTGAAACACTTTCGGATTTTGCAGAGAAATTTGTGCTGAGACGAATTTGACTCATATTAGATATTTTGTTATAGAATGATAATAATTAGCGATCAATTTTCAAGACCGCCATGAACGCTTCCTGAGGTACTTCGACAGTACCTATCCGCTTCATCCTTTTTTTCCCAGCCTTTTGTTTTTCCAGCAGTTTTCGTTTACGTGTTATGTCACCTCCATAACATTTGGCAGTTACATCTTTACGCATCGCGCCTTGAGTTTCACGGGCAATGATCTTTGCACCGATTGCAGCCTGAATTGCAACCTCATACATTTGTTTTGGAATAAACTCTTTAAGTTTTTTGGCCAGTTCACGCCCTCTGTATGGCGCCTGGTCACTTGGAACAATCAGCGATAATGCATCCACCAATTCGCCATTGAGCATAATATCCAACTTCACCAGTTTTCCCCTTCGAAAATCAACCAGTTCATAGTCAAAAGATGCATAACCTCTTGAGACAGATTTCAGCTGATCGTAAAAATCCAGCACAATTTCATTCAAAGGAAGTTCATATTCAAGCATAACACGATTTTGCGTAGGATACTCCATGTTGGTCTGGATACCACGACGTTCCTGTGCAAGCTTCATTATGCCGCCAACATAGTCTTGCGGAGTCATAATTCGGCCCAAAATATATGGTTCTTCTATGAAATCAATCTCCATTGGTGACGGCAGTTGAGAGGGATTATCAACCCGAATGACACCTCCTTTTTTGAGATGAACCTGATACACAACACTTGGTGCAGTTGAAATAAGCTGCAGATCAAATTCCCGCTCCAGTCGCTCCTGAGTAATTTCCATGTGCAGTAGCCCCAGAAAACCGCAACGGAAACCAAAACCGAGTGCCGCGGAAGTTTCCAGCTCATAACTCAATGATGAATCATTCAGTGCAAGTTTACGTAGAGCTTCCTTAAGTTCTTCATATTGTTCACCCTCCACTGGAAAAATGCCGCTGAAGACCATCGGCTTTGCTTGAGCATAACCTGGGAGGGCTTCTGTGCATGGATTGATGGCAGAGGTGACAGTATCTCCAATTCTGGTGTGACCAATGGTCTTGATTGAGGCACTTAGAAATCCAACTTCACCCGGCCCAAGTTCATTACGCTCCTCTCGAAAAGGGGTAAATACTCCAAGCTGTACCACTTCATATTCTTTTTCTGTTGAGATAAAGCGAATTTTATCTCCAACGCGTACCGTACCGTCCATAACCCGGATCATAATTACAATCCCAAGATATGAATCAAACCACGAATCGAAAATCAAGGCACGCAAAGACGCACTACCATCACCGGCCGGTGGTGGTATAAAGTCCACAACTTGCTGCAGCACTTCATGAATACCAATTCCCTGTTTGGCACTTACTCTGGCTGCAATGCTAGTATCCAAACCGATTAAGTCTTCAATTTCCTGACAAACCCTTTCCGGTTCTGCGGTAGGCAAGTCAATCTTGTTCAAGACAGGAAGCACTTCCAAATCATTTTCGATTGCCAGATATACATTGGCCAAAGTCTGTGCCTCAACTCCCTGTGCCGCGTCAACCACCAACAGAGCGCCTTCACATGCAGCCAGCGATCTTGACACTTCGTAGGTAAAATCAACATGTCCGGGAGTATCGATCAGGTTCAAAATATATTCTTTTCCGTCTTCTGCCAGATAGTTTAAACGTACGGTCTGAGATTTTACAGTAATTCCCCGTTCACGCTCAATATCCATATTATCCAGCAATTGCTCCTGTGCTTCGCGATCAGAAACTGCTCCTGTCTCCTTCATGAGACAATCTGCCA
>JAESQU010000152.1 GCA_016764995.1 SAR324 cluster bacterium
ATTGCATAGCAGCCGATCAGCATACCTTCCAAAAAAAGGTGTGGATCCTTGAGCATCAGCTCACGATCCTTGCAAGTTCCCGGTTCAGATTCATCCGCATTGGCAACAAGATAATTTGGTTTTCCAGTTCCTTTGGCCATGAAACTCCATTTCAGTCCTGTCGGAAAACCGGCGCCGCCTCGTCCGCGTATTCCGGACTCTCTGACTTCCTGAACGACGTCTTCGGGCTTCATAGCAAATACTTTTTTCAAAGACTTATAACCGCCGGATTTTTTATAAGCGGCCAAAGACTTATCGTAATCTGGATTTCGTATATTTTTGAAAAGAACAAGGGTTTCTTCTAGCATTTTTACTGCCTCAGCTCATCAATCATTTTTTCCATTTTTTCCGGAGTAAGCTGTTCATGATAATCTTCATTGACAATTATCGCAGGTGCAAAACTGCACGCTCCTATGCACTCCATTTCTTCAATGCTGAATACGCCGTCATCTGTCGTATGGCCTGCGTGAATGTCCAGTATTTTTTCCGTGTGTTCCAACAACTCTGTTCCGCCGACAAGACAGCACGGCACGCAAGTACAAACCTGTAAGTGGTATTTTCCGGGAGGTTTCAAACGAAACATTGTATAAAACGTCACCACGCCTTCTACGTGTGTCAGTGGCACTTCACAAATATCCGCGACGTGCTGCATCCACAACTCAGTCAGCCAGCCTTCATTCTCTTTTTGGGCCAGAAGCAAAATTGGAATCAGCGCATTTTGACTGATGGGATAACGGCTCAGTAGTTTGTCCACCTGAGTCTGAATGTCTTTAGAAAACAAAATAAATCTCTTTTAATGATGAGCTTACTAAATAATCCGAATGTCAGTTCTATCAAATACTGCTAAAAAATCAATCAAATTCGTTTATCAAAGGTGTTTTTTTTGAGTAAATACTTTGTGCCTCCAGTGCATATCATTTTTTATTGTTATAAAAACCAATAATATTTTACATTATTTGCCAAATGTTGACTCTCTTTTTATATGACAATACCTTTTAGTCACTTTTTTCGATCTTAAACGACAACTAATTTTTTGATATGGGATTCTTAGCTAAATTTATTATAGATAGTTTTGGTTTTTACTTGAGTAAACAAAGAAATACTGCTATATTTTATATAAAACAAGACATAATTATTAACCATGAACATGAAAAAGCGTATGAACGGCGCTCAAATAGTAGTTGAAGTTTTAAAAAAACAAGGGGTTGAGTACATTTTCGGCTATCCAGGAGGTGCCTGTATGCCGATATTTGACGCACTTGTAGATGCTCCCGAATTAAAAATGATTTTGGTACGCCACGAACAAGGTGCAACTCACATGGCTGACGGCTACTCAAGAGCTACCGGAAAAACCGGAGTTGTTCTGGTGACATCTGGACCTGGAGCAACCAACACTGTTACCGGAATACTTACTGCCCACATGGATTCCGTACCGCTTGTGATCTTAACGGGGCAAACTATTACGCCAAATTTGGGGAAAGACGCTTTTCAGGAGGCCGACGTGTTTGGTGTCACTATGCCTGTTGTCAAACACAGCTATCTGGTGAGAGATGTTAAAGATTTATCAAGAGTTGTGAAAGAAGCTTTCCACCTGGCTTCAACAGGACGTCCTGGGCCAGTACTGGTTGATTTGCCCAAAGATGTTGTCTCTGCAGATTGGGATGAGGATTTCACTGCGGAAATAGATCTTCCAGGCTATAAGGTGCAGACAAGTGGAAGCTCCAAAGACATCAAAATTATCTCAGAGCTGTTGGCAAAATCAAAACGTCCCTTGCTTTATGTCGGTGCCGGTGCTGTTATTTCCGGAGCAGCAAAACAAGTCTTAAAACTGGCTGAAAAACTTCAGGCACCTGTTACCACAACTCTGCTCGGCAAAGGTGCTTTTTCTGAACATCACCCGCTTTCAGTGGGAATGCTCGGTATGCACGGCACGGCTTACGCAAATAAAACGGTTGTTGACTGTGATCTTATCATGGCGATCGGCGCACGTTGGGACGACCGCATTACCGGCAAAGTTAGTGAATTTTGCAAGGATGCGACAAAGATACATATAGACATCGATCCTGCAGAATTTGGAAAAATTATTCAACCTGACATTAGTGTAAATGGCGATGCCGCTACTGTTCTCGATGAACTTATTCCACAAGTCAAACGGCTTGATACCAAAGAATGGTTGAAGCAGATTGAGACTTGGAAAAAGAAACATCCCTTAAAATATCCAAAGCGGGGAGGTTTACGTGCTCAACATGTTTTAGCAGAATTAGACCGTTTAACCGGTTCAAACGCAATCATTTCAACAGATGTTGGTCAGCATCAAATGTGGGCCGCCCAATTTTGCAAATCAACTCGGGAACGTCAATGGTTATCGAGTGGTGGCGCTGGTACTATGGGTTATGGATTCCCTGCGGCAATTGGCGCACAGCTTGGAAAACCTGAAGAAGTGGTAGTGGCTGTCGTTGGAGATGGTGGATTCCAAATGACTATGTCGGAATTGGCAACAGCGGCCATAAACAAATTACCGCTAAAAATTCTGATCATAAACAACCGTTACCTCGGCATGGTTCGGCAATGGCAGCAACTCTTTTTTGATAACCGTGAAAGCGGCGTGGACATGGAAGGAAATCCGGATTTTGTTAAAATCGGTGAAGCTTATGGAATCAAGGGATTTCATCTGCGACGTGCAGGAGATGTTACTAAAGTCTTAAAAAAAGCGTTGGCCTATAACGATGGCCCGTGCATTATTGAAGCTGAAGTGGTCAAGGCTGATAATGTTTTTCCAATGATTCCGGCAGGAGCTGCAGTTAGCGAAATGTTAATTGATGAACCTCCAGCAAGCAAGAAACTGAAAAAGCCAGTCGGCAGTACCTGATCCGGGAAAAGGTAGAAACTATTTTTTTGTTTCAGTTAAAGTTTTATTCTCCAATTGGTGCACCAGTAAAATTCGAACAAATTTAATCTAAACCAGAACCTTATGGAAGAAAAATTTGCCATCAGTATTTACGTTTGCAATAAGCCAGGTGTTCTCGTCCGGCTCACGCAAACTTTTACGCGTCGTGGTTACAACATAGACTCATTGGTTGTATCACCAGCGCACGATGTAGCTTTTTCACGAATTACAGTTGTAGTACAAGGTGAGCCCAGTAGCTACGACCAGATTCTTCGACAACTGAACAAATTAGTTGATGTCGTTCATGCGACCAGTCACGAGTCCGCTGATGTTGTGGATCGGGAAATGGCATTATTTAAAGTACGTGTAGATCCTAATCAGCGTGCAGAAATTTTTCAGATTGTTGAAGTTTTCCGTGCAAAAACAGTTGATATCACCGATGAGTCACTGGTGATTGAAACAACTGGCGATTCACTGAAAATTGATGCCTTGGAGAAGTTGCTTGGGCCGATGGGGCTGGTGGAAATGGTGCGTTCCGGAAAGTTGATTATGAAGCGTGGAATTGAAGAAACTTGAGAACCACTCTGCCCTTTCCCGTACATAATTTGGTGAAGTTCTATCTGTTCAATTTTACTGGAAGAACCTCTACAGTTTCTTTCAGTAAAAATTCTTTTTGAATGATACTTTGAATCGAAGCAGCTAATTTTTGAAAACACACTTTTCTATTGGAAGTTTTCCGAAATAATAATCCAACTCTTCTGGCAGGCGCAGGGTTTTTAAACGGAATATATTTGATAGAAGCATTTTGAATTAGATTATTATAATTAATTGCAGTTTGTGGA
>JAESQU010000153.1 GCA_016764995.1 SAR324 cluster bacterium
AGCAACCTTGCTGGATCACAAAATATAGAACCGCTGCAGGATTTGTGGAACTTGCCGAAACAATCCTGGACGCGCATTCCGCTAGTTGAACCTGACGCTGCACTAAACCCCGTTCAATTTAAAATGGTGTTCAGAAAACCATGAATAATAAAATCAAAATATGTATGCCGGGTTAGGCAAAAGCCGTAACCCGGAAAAGCGATTTATTATTCTAATAACTCGTTCCGTGCTCCTCACCTCGTTTGTAAGGGCGAAAGATTTTTCGCCCCTACGCCATTGCGTATCCCTGCTTCGGTCTTTCGTCTCCACTTCCCTTCCCTTCGGCTCCGCTCAAGAGCCACGCTCATGGTAAACGACAAGCTCAGGGGCAAATTATATTGACATGCCGTAGAAATAAAATAGAATTTATGCCATCGTTTGGAATTCACAAGATTGACAAACCGCGCAAATTTGTTGTATCCTTTTTTTCATGGAATGCAAAGATTTCGTGATGTTTGACGAAACAGGAAACAGTTTTTGTTTCGTAAAAAACACGCCACTCCTTCAATTAGCTTCTAGCAGTTTAATACCAACTACCAAATCCAAATGAAGCAAATTTATTTTTCAAAATGAAACAGCAGCAATTTTTAAATTTAGCCAGCGCTGAAGAAGCCGAAGAACGTTTTTGGGAAGCAGTTCAGCCCCAACCTTTAGGCGAAGAATTGGTACTGCTGGAAAATGCTCATGGTCGAATTTTAGCTTGTGATGTCCTGGCACGGCATAACGTTCCATATTTTGACCGCAGTAATTTCGATGGTATTGCGCTACGTGCGGAAGACACATTTGGCGCACAGGAAACTGCTCCGGTTTTGTTGACATTGAATCCGGAAATTCTGTCCTGCGGTGTGGTTCCGCAAGAAGAGCTTGCTCCGGGAACAGCCACCACAATTTCAACCGGCGGTGTGCTTCCCCGCGGCGCAGATGGAATAGTGATGATAGAAAATACTTTTCCGGATGAAAAAACAGATTCCGGAAAGAACCTGATTCAGGTTCTGAAACCGATTGTGCCGAACGCCGGAGTCTCTCTCGCAGGTTCCGATATCGGCGCAGGTGAAGTGGTGTTGCGGATCGGCGACCGTCTGGGTTATCGCGAAACCGGAACTTTGGCTGCTTTGGGTGAAGCAAATGTTTCTGTTTGGCGAAGGCCAAAAGTCGCAGTTATTTCCACCGGAGATGAGCTGATTGCTCCTGGAGAGCAAATGGAAATGGGGAAAGTTTATGATTCAAACTCAACCGTGATTGCCCATGCTGTGGAAGAACTCGGTTGCGAGCCGATACGATTTGGAATTGTTCCTGATGATGAAACGCAACTGGAAGCGGTTCTGCGTCAAGCACTTGAACTGGATTTTGTACTGCTTTCCGGAGGCACATCAAAAGGCGAAGGAGATTTGAATTACCACGTCTTTGAAAAGTTTCACAATCCGGGAGTTTTGGTTCACGGAGTGTCACTCAAACCCGGAAAACCGCTCTGCCTGGCCGTTCTAGAAGGAACACCGGCGGCCATCCTGCCCGGATTTCCCACATCCGCAACATTCACTTTCAGCAAATTTATCGCACCGGTTCTGCGTGCCATGGCCGGACTTGCACCGGAACGAAGCGCTCAAGTTCAGGCAAAAATTCCTTTGCGATTGAATTCCGACAAAGGGCGCACAGAATTTAACCTTGTCCATCTGTTACGCAACGAGGATGGATTCAGCGCGTATTCCACCGGAAAAGGTTCCGGTTCCATCACAGGTTTTGCCAGGGCGGACGGTTTTATGGAAATTCCGCGCAACACCGAAATGCTGGAAGCCGGCGAAGAAACAACCATCCATTTACTGGGAGAATCCGCGCGTCCTCCGGATTTGATGATCATCGGCAGCCATTGCGTTGGACTTGATTTTTTAATTGGCGAAATGCAGAAGCGAGGCGTTTCCTGTAAATTTCTGGCGGTTGGAAGCATGGGCGGCGTTCTGGCGGCTCAGCGTGGAGAGTGTGATTTGGCGGGAACGCATTTGCTGGATGAAGATTCAAATCAATATAACCGACATCTGCTCACGCCGGAACTGCATTTGCACAAGGGATACCGCCGCAGTCAGGGTTTGTTGTTCCGCAAAGATGATTCACGTTTCGCGGTAGTCGAGCAGAATTTTGAAGAGGCGATTCCGCAAATTATCGATGATCCTGAATTACGGATAATAAATAGAAATCGCGGTAGCGGCACACGCGTTTTGCTCGATCGTTTATTAGCGGATCAACGGCCTTTGGGTTTTTTCCAGGAAGCAAAATCACACAATTCGGTGGCGGCGGCAATTGCTCAAAAACGCGCGGATTGGGGTATTGCGATCCGCTCAGTCGCAGAAGATTCCGGTCTGGCGTTTTTTCCCTTGCAGGATGAGGAATACGATTTTATCATTCCAAACAAGCGCCTGAAACGTCCGGAAGTGACTCTGTTTTTAAACTTGCTGCAGGAACCAAACATTCAAACAGAATTAAATAAACTTGGTTTAACAGTAGATGCTCCTAATAAAAAAAATTGAAAATAATAAACTGAAACATGATGGTTTCTAAAAAAGTCCTGATGACACACTTGTTTGTCATTCCCGCGAAAGTGGGAATCCATAATTTCAAATTCTTGCAAGTTCCTGGATTCCAACTTTCGCGGGAAAGACAACTATTCACGAATACATCAAACATAAACACCATATTATTCACATGTCTTTACTTTATTTCAAGGCACTGCATCTCATTGGAGTGATTGTCTGGTTTGCGGGACTGTTTTATTTAGGTCGTTTGTTTGTTTATCACCGTGAGGCGGATGAGCGTCCGGAAGCGGAACGCGGTGTCTTGAAAGCGCAGTTTGCACTGATGGAAAAGCGGCTTTATTACGGAATTACTTGGCCCGGCCTGTGCATCACAATTTTCTTCGGAACCGCCATGTTAATGGAGTGGGGACTGCCACCGTGGATTCATGGGAAAATTGGTTTGGTCTTCCTCTTAGTGGTATATCACTTGTGGTGCGGACACCTGCGCAAAAAGCTGCTGCATGAAAAATGCGGCTGGAGCGGAAAACAATTTCGGCTGTTTAATGAAATTCCCACACTGCTTTTATTCAGTATAGTTTTTCTGGTAGTGTTCAAAGAAGCTTTTTCGTGGACTGTCTTTTTGCTGATTCTTGCCGGTCTCATACTGGTGATCGGTGTTACCGTAAACTTGCTGGCTAAACGACGGCAAAAAGAGGCCGCGGGAAAAAATCAAAACTGACGCAAATTATGAAAAGAAACAACAAATTACGAAATTTTTTTGTAGTAATACTAATTGCCGGCGGAGTGGCCGGTTGCAGCTGGTTTGGCGGATCTTCTGAACCGACAAATGATTCTTATGAGGCCGGTAAAAAAGCTCTCAATGAAGGTAATTATGAAATAGCAAAGTCTCACTTTCGAGAAATTACCCCAAGTTCTCCATTTTATCCGCAGGCAGTCTGGATGATTCAAAAGGTGCCTTTCAAAAAAGGCGTGGCGGCTTTTGAACAAAAAAAATACCAGCTTGCCGTTGTTGCATTGTCCAAGGTGCCTCTACACTCTTCTGATTACGCGGAAGCCCAGCGCTACCTTAATCTGGCAAATTACACCATGCTCCAAGAACAGTTCCAGCAGTCCACCGACAAAGATCGTTTCATCCTGATTCAGGAATTGGTCAACATTTCCAATGAACTGGGAGACTCCAAAATGCTTTTAGAAAGTGTGGAGCTGATTAAGACAGGACTTGAAAAATTTACATCAACGAAACAAACCATGGATTTAATCAATTTGCTGGGCAGCGTGGTTGCACTTAACAAAGAACCGGAAGTACAGCAGAAAGCACTCAATTACCTGCTGACAGATTTTGAGAAGTTCTACGATCAAACTGAAGTTCGCCCACAAGTTCTGCAGCTTATCGGCACTCTGAAAATGGAACTTTTGTAGAGTTGTATAACAAATTTCAACCTCCAATCTTTCTTTTGCTGACACGCAAAGCATTCCTTCCCAGCCAAAAACTGATTCCACCCATCACGAAAATCTGTAAATACGCTTCTCTCTCCATTTTCAAAGACAGAAAAAAATCATACAAGCCATGCAGGAACGCGGAAATAATCCAGCCCTGAATAATCGTCATCATCGGAAAATAAAACCTGAATTTTGTTTCATTGCCGGACTCCAGCAGCAGACGTGATTTTGCGACAAAATATCCCATCGGCACACTCATAAAAGCATGTGCAGGAATGGTGATGATCGTTCTTGCGGCTACAACAGCAATACCAAATTGATCCAGATAATAAAAATTTTCCAGTGTCGCAAATCCAACAGAAACAACGGCGGCATAAAGAATTCCATCAAAAGGTTCCTCCAAATGACGGCTCGGATAAACTACTGCCAGCAAGACAAGTAGTTTTGCAAATTCTTCATTTAATCCCACTAAAAACCAAAATCCTGAACTGAGAATTGGAATAAACTTTCCGAATACAATAATCTGCGGCCAGAGTGCTTCCGGCCAGAAAATGGTGTATTTTTCAACCACATGATTTAAGACGAGCGCCAGCAATCCGGAACACATTCCGCCAAGAAACAAAACGAGCAACAGCGGCAAATAAACTTTTTTGTAACGCTGTGCATGATAAAAAACCCAGCCCCAAAGGATTCCGGGTACAAGCACAATTCCGAGTATAGGCAGCATTCAATCTTAGACAATGTGTTGTGATTACTTCAAATTCATGGCATAGTTTTCAGGCAAACACTCATCAGTCTTACATGTTGAAAGAGGGTGCCTACAACATGTTAGAAGAAAAACAAGAAAGAATCCAATGCAACGAAAATCACTCTCTTCAAACAGGGAAAATCCAGATTTGGATCGACTTGCTGAAATCATCAAGTCCGGACGTTATTTTCGTAAAATCAGCCTTTCTCTTCTCAAGGAGATGCTGCGTGAGGGTGAATATGTCACTTTGAACGCGGAGGAATACCTCATCCGTAAAAATCAACCCAAACCTCCGGAATTAATAGTCTTGCTTGCAGGTTCACTTGTGTTGACAGCACAGGATAATTTCATCATGCGTCTTAATAATTCCGGTGATGTAGTTGGTGAGATGTCAATAATTTCATCTAATCCAAAACCATTTACTGACGTAATTGCGGAAGACGATTCTCAGGTAGTGATTTTTCCGAATCACCTTTTTAAGGTTGCAGAAGATGACACAAAAGTCTCTGTTGCATATTATATTTTTTCTCACATTCTTGCGGAAAAACTTAGACACGTAACAGCCCAGACCCTGTTGAAAAAAAATGCTCGTACACACGATACTCAAAATCCGCTGATCGCAATTCTTGATCCGGACAAGGAGTCCCGCGGAAAAATTAAATCCGCACTTGAAAATGTCTGGGAAAAAGCCTGTGTCATTGAACTTGAATTTCAGGAATTTCTTGCGAAGCCATTTCAAAATGATTTCGATTTTTTAATTATTGATCCAGAAAATATTGCAGAAGGTTCTACTCAAACAGACTCAATCCGCAACTTGATTCAAATCTGCAGTTCGCATTTGGCGCCAATGCTCGTTATCAGTCAATTCTGCAAAGAAGAGGAGAA
>JAESQU010000010.1 GCA_016764995.1 SAR324 cluster bacterium
AGAAGAAAAACATAACCTGCATAGGCCACCAAAAACAAAGCAGCAACACCCGCACCCCATTCAGTTGGAAACAGCCAGAGCATTGCGCCTAGCAAAAAAACCACGCCAAGATAATAAATATTGTCACGCCAGACAACTTCGCGACTGATAACCATTGGACTTGCGGCGACCAAACCTGCAGCAGCGGGAATAACGAGCACATTATAAAGTGCGGATCCCACGATAGTGGAAATGCCAATCTCTGCCCGTCCAATCAGAATTACAGCAATAATGGCGACACAAAACTCCGGAAAGGAACTTGCGATTGCATCTATTACAGCGGCTTTAATCGATTGCGGGATATCGTGTTTATCCTGGATATAAGTTGCTGCCGGAGAGAAAAAATCACCTGCGCGCCAAATGATTAATGTGGCAATTAAAATAAGTGAAATCCACAACAAATATCCGCCCCAGAAAAATCCGCCGAGTGTCAAAAACCAAGCAATGAGTGAAATCCCTGAAAAGAGGATAACGTGCCGGAACATGTCTTTACCAAAGAAAAATAATAAAGGAGCGAGTGGATTCATTGATGGTCTTTTCGAAAAATGTTTCTCAGGATTTGTTATTGGAACTCAGCTGTCCTTCCTGGCCTTTGAGCAGACGCTGAATATTTTCACGATGCTTGAAGATCAGCAGTGATGATAACAGAAGGAAAATAAAAAACATAGTCCAAACAGGGGGTTCATTTTGTAACCAGGGAATAAGCAGAAATAACCACGGAAGTACCACCAGCATGGTGATTGCGGAAAGACTGGAAACGCGTTTCCAGAAAAACATGCCGGCCCAAACGAACGCCGCACAGATGCCGACATTTAATTCTAAAATTGCTAAAACGCCAAATAAGGTCGAAATTCCTTTGCCGCCTTTAAAGCGGAGAAACAAGGAAAAAACATGTCCGCAAACAACCACGACTCCAGCGATACTGAGAAAAATGAGCTGCGTTTCCGGCTCAATTTCGGATACAGGAAAGGCTGTTTGGGCCAGTAAAACTGCGAGACTGCCTTTGCCAAAATCCAGCAAGAATGTCAAAATTCCGGGCAATTTTCCCCCAACCCGCATGACGTTTGTCATACCGATATTTCCACTTCCTTGCTGGCGAATGTCAATTTTCAGCCAGTAGCGGCTGATCAATAAACCGAAGGGGACGCTTCCCAGTAAAAAAATAAGGATGTAGAAGCCAATTTGAAACATGTCTTAGTGCATGAGCGATAAAGAGTTTACCAGTTTGGTGATTTTCGACTGGTTGCAGACTCAATCCCTTTTTCCTGAATTACCCGCAAAAGTTCACGGTCGTCTCGATGTTTGACCAGAGTTTGCGCGCCTTTTAGTTTTTCAACCACTTTAGTATCAAGAACATTGGTCTGAACCAAATACGAAATCCAATCTAATATTTCGCCGGTTGAGGGTTTGCGTGTCAAGTCAAGCTCACGCAGCTGATAGAATATTTCAATTGCTGCCGCAACTATTTTGTTATTTGCACCAGGATGATGCATCCGGATAATTTCCCGCATCCTTTCCGGAGGCGGAAACTCGATATACATGTAAATACAGCGTCGAATAAAAGGGGCCGGCAAATCTTGTTCGTGGTTGGATGTGATCACTATGATAGGCATTTCCCCGGGTTCACAGGCAATTGTTTGCTGTGTTTCCGGAACAACAATCCTTCGTTCGGAAAGTAAAAACAAGAGATTGTTAGGCAGTTCCCGAGGTGCCTTGTCGATTTCATCCATCAGCAAAACCGATCCAGGAGTTGAGAAGGCCTGTGCGAGTGGCCCCAAATGGACGTATTCTTCTAAATTATCTACTTTGCGCCCACCGGTATCAATCTGCATATCAATTCCGGCTTGCTTCATTTGCGCATTGGCTACCGCAGCTTGGGTGTCCATCAGGCGCTGAACTTCATCGAAGCGTGAAACGAGGAGAGAAACTTTGCTTTCTGAAGTTATCGGTACCTCAAATAGGGGACGGTTTTCTTGTTTTGCAAATTCCTGCGCAAGTTTTGTTTTGCCTGTTCCAGGCTCGCCTTCCAGCAACAGTGGTTTTTCCAGCAGGCGTGCAATGTGGAAAGCTTCACTTAATTTTGAATCCAGTAAATAAGTAGGTGTTCCTTTGAAAAGCTTTGAATTCATGTATCTTGATTAGTTTGAGAATGGTTTATTTTTATGAAAGTCCTGTGTGTTTTACTTCGTAAACTTTATCTTTCAATTTGTTGTAGATTTCATTAACTCCTAATTCAGGAATACTATCCCATTCCATGATCTTGAGGAAATGTTTCCGTAATTTCCCTCTGGAAAGGCCACGTTTTTGCCAGCCGTCATAAATTTCATCCTGGCTTGATTTCAGCGGTCGCCCGTCAAGTTCTTTACGCAACAGAAACTTGACGGCACTGTCGGGACTTGAGAGAATAAATGATCGGTGTGCCTTGTCGTTGATGCGTCCTGTGCCGTAAACCACGTCTGAATCATCATCATCTGAAACACTTGATAGTGCCGAGACTTCCTCTTCTTCTTCATCATAAGTTTCTATTTCCGGTTCCAGTTCAATTTCTAATGCCTCTTCATTTGGAACTGCCATTTCTTCTTCAGACTGGATTTCTTCTGCTGGAGTAGAAACTCCTGAAGGGCTTAGATATCCTGCGCCGGATGCACCCGCAAACTGTGAAGTCGCTAAGCGTTTTTGAATTTGCTCCTTACTTGGAAGCGTAATCACCGCAAGAAGCAGCAAAAAGGCAATCCCGAAAGTAATACTGTAAATCAACCCATTTAGATACAGGTCGTGGCGATTTTTATCAAGATAATAGGTTGTTAGTTCCACGCCTTGATAAACAAGATAACTTGTGTCCGAGATGCCGGAATAGCAGATCACAATTCCACCTATCGTTGCCGCAAGGCCGCCGAAGATGGCATATAAATATAAGTTAAGATAATTGACAGGCATTTGCACCTCATAGATTGATCAAGTTGAAAGTTAGGAATTGCTGTCAGCAACTAACTGAAATTTCCGTAAAACAGAAAGTCCAGCTGTGAAACGAGCTATTCCTCTTGATCATAAATATCGTCAGAAATGCAAAAAACTTGAACGTTAATTACCAGACTGTTTTGATTGCGCCACCATCAACGGCAAGGCTTAATCCGGTGAGGTAGCTTGCGGCATCAGAGAGTAAAAATGCTCCGCAACGTCCAAATTCCTCAATTGTTCCGTAACGACCCATCGGAATTTGGGCATAGCTTGCAGCTTGAATTTGCTCAATAGGGATCCCTTTTTTTTCTGAATTCAGGTTATCCAAACTGCGGATCCGATCTGTATTGATACGTCCTGGCATTAAATTGTTGAGGCGAATATTATCAGCTGCAAGCTGTGCCGAGAGGCTTTTCACCAGACTGGTAACTCCTGAACGCATGACATTGGAGAGAATCAGCACGTCAATCGGCTCTTTAACAGACATTGAAGTAACAGTTAAAATTGAGCCGCCACCACGTTCTCGCATCGATGGCAAGGCTGCCCGAATCATGCGCACCGCGCTGAAAAGGTTGAGTTCAAAAGCTGCTTGCCAGTCGTCAGCGGCATTCACATCCACGGGACCCTCCATCTAATCGACGTCGTTATCAGCGGGAACCACGCAGGCGGAGGTGGAGGAATCTTCAATGGAGGAACGCTGACTCTCACCGACACGACCATCGCCGGCAACATAGCAGACTCCGAGGGCGGAGGTATTTTCAACGGTGGGAATC
>JAESQU010000154.1 GCA_016764995.1 SAR324 cluster bacterium
CAGCCGTTTTCAGCAGAAAAAAACTGTTCAGAAAAACGACGGTCAAAATCATGCGTTTCTCCCCAGAGTGTCAAACCCACTAAAACAAGGAGCAACACAGCACTTATTAAAATTCCGCGGACAATATAAAAGCGCGGTTCAGTCGATGAGTCAATTTGAGGTGATGAAAAATTCACGAAGGCATTACAGAAAAATGGAAATAAATTAACAGTGATTAAACTCACTGTTTCTCCTTAAACCAGCCTAGCAAACAGTGTCACAATGAGCCAGACAACTTTTTATGACTCCATCTTGTTTGAGGAGCAAAGAACTGTTTTTTGCGCAGACGCGCCGGTTAAAGCTTCTGTGGTAGTATTTAAAACTAAACACGGAAATTTTAACAATCCAACAAATTCGTTTCTTCACCACAGAGAGTTAGCCTGAAAACTGCCAGCCAAGCAAAAGGCTGATGTCTTCTGAAGAATAATAGTCAATATCTTCAGTGAATCCCAAAGAGAAACTATGGGAACCAATAAAGTGACGCAGCCCTATCAGCAGTATCGTTTGCTGGTGGTTTAATCCACGTAGTGTCTGTTCCCAACGTTCATGATCCAGAATTACACGTGATGCAGAAAGATCACCTGGAGGGTCAATAATGATGGTGTTGCTGGCTTGCGACACCGTCTCGATTTGATAAAAGCCGAATTCCAGAGTACATGGTGTGAGTGGAGTCAATTCAAGGAAAATGGCTGACATCGGCTGTTGGTTGCGATGCAGCAACGGATTTTGACATTCAGTAGCTTGTGCTAAAGTGCTCCAGTAGAGCATCAAAATGAAGGATTCAAATAGAAATATTATTTTCATTACTCAAATAATTTAGTTTTATAGAAGCCTATTTTTTTAGCAGATGCGCCCTCAGGAGAAAAGCCAATTTAGTCTAGCAAAGATTATTTTGTTTTAGTTTGCAGTAAAACAATGTTGTGGTAGAATGTCTGGAATTAAACTGACCGATTTTGATGAAACTGTAAAAAGTTCTGAAACCACCTCACCTGTTGAAAAAATGTCTGTTATGGAAAAACGATCTGTTTCTTTGGAAGATAAATACACGCTGAGAAAAGGTTATGCTTTTATGACCGGAATTCAGTCCTTGGTACGTTTACCATTGGTGCAGCGTGAACTGGACCAGAAAGCAGGGCTCAACACAGCAGGATACATCAGCGGTTATCGAGGTTCGCCGTTGGGCGGATATGATCAGCAATTAGCACGAAATATTAAACTGCTTGAAGAAAATCATATTAAATTTCAGCCTGGAGTAAATGAGGATTTAGCCGCAACAGCACTTTGGGGAACGCAGCAGGCAGAGTTGGGTGGTGAAGGAAAATATGACGGGGTTTTTGGAATTTGGTACGGGAAAGGCCCCGGGGTTGATCGTTCCGGTGATGTTCTGCGACACGCTAATTATGCGGGCACATCCAAGTTTGGCGGCGTACTGGCATTGATGGGGGACGACCATACGGCGGAGTCTTCCACAGTCTGCAATCAAAGTGAATTTGCCATGGTGGACGCACTGATTCCTGTTTTGAATCCATCCGGAGTACAGGAGATTTTTGATTTCGGAATTTATGGTCTGGCGCTTTCGCGATTCAGCGGATGCTGGGTTGGTTTAAAGTGTCTGCACGATACAGTTGAAGCAACCGCGTCTATTAACGTTGATGTTGAACGTCTCAAAGTAGAAATTCCCAACGGTTTTAATTTTCCCGCAGATGGTTTAAATATCCGCTTTCCGGACACGCCACATGCGCAGGACAAAAGAATTCACGAATACAAGATGGACGCGGCACGCGCGTTTTGCCGGGCTAACAAATTGGATCGTTCAATTTGGCAGGGTGGCAGCGCAAAAATAGGTGTTGTAACTGTTGGAAAATCATACCTTGATACTCGGCTTGCATTTGATGAACTGGGAATTGACGAAGCAGAAGCAGAACGGCTTGGTATAAGGCTTTACAAGGTTGCAATGCCGTGGCCGCTGGAACCGGAAGGAATTTTTGAGTTTGCCAAAGGGCTTGATTTGATTATTGTTGTTGAAGAAAAACGGGCGTTAATCGAACCACAAATTAAAGAATTGCTTTACGACGCATCTCACCGTCCACAAGTGATTGGTAAAACAGATGAGACCGGAGAAGCTCTGTTTCGCACCGCGGGAGCACTTGATCCGAATCACATTGCGGCAACGATCGGAAGGAGGGTTTTGAATTTCAGGGGGGACGCCGATCTTAAAAAGCGCATGCTGGAAATGGAGGCACGCATGGATGTCTCATTATTGCCGCAAGAATCAATGGTGAGGTTGCCGTATTTTTGTTCCGGATGTCCTCACAATACTTCCACGGTTGTTCCGGAAGGCAGCATTGCAATGGCGGGAATCGGCTGTCATTACATGGTGCAGTGGATGGATCGCAACACGCTTGGATTCACTCACATGGGAGCTGAGGGAGCAAACTGGATAGGGCAGGCACCGTTCAGTAAGCGCAAACATATATTCCAAAATATCGGAGACGGTACATATTTTCATTCCGGAATCATGGCCATCCGCGCTGCGGTTTCTTCCGGAATAAATATTACTTACAAAATTTTGTTTAATGACGCAGTTGCCATGACAGGCGGTCAGGGTTTTGATGGGCCGATGACGGTGCAGAGTATCATTCAGCAAATGTTCGCTGAGGGTGCAAAACAGGTGACTGTTGTCAGTGATGATCCGGACAAGTTTACTCAAAGTTCCGGAATTCCCTCAAACGTGAAGGTTTACGATCGAAAGGATTTGGACATTGTGCAGCGTGAAATACGTGAAATTGAGGGTGTTACAGTACTGATTTATGAACAGGTTTGCGCCGCTGAAAAACGAAGGCGCCGGAAACGTGGGATAATTCCGGATCCGCCGCGTAGAATTTTCATCAATGACGATGTTTGTGAAGGCTGCGGAGATTGTGGTGTTAAATCGAATTGTGTTTCGGTATTACCGCTCGAAACTCAATTTGGACGTAAACGTGTGATTGATCAGTCTGCGTGCAACAAAGATTACAGTTGTGCCAACGGATTGTGTCCAAGTTTTGTGAGTGTTATCGGCGGGAAAATGCGTAAAAATGCGCCTTCCGCAAATCTTCATGATACTTGGAGCGCTTTGCCTGAACCGACTCTTCCGGAAATAAACGGAACGTATAACATCGTTTTGACAGGTGTAGGAGGTACCGGTCTTGTTACGATTGGCGCATTACTCGGTATGGCCGCACACATTGAAAAAAGGGGTGTTGGTATCCTTGATATGATTGGGCTGGCCCAAAAAGGTGGTGCGGTTTTATCTCATTTGCGTATCGGTAATCGTCCGGAGGATATTCACTCTCCGCGGATTGCCTCTCAGGGCGCGGATGTGGTGATAGGCGGTGATTTGGTGGTGACAGGTGGTCAAAAAACTCTTGCTGTGATTAAAGCCGGACATACG
>JAESQU010000155.1 GCA_016764995.1 SAR324 cluster bacterium
ATGCCCAAGACCCTCGAACAAAAGAATTTTTGAGTCAGATTTTGTAAATTAAATTAGTAGCAGATTCTAAGAATTTGATATTTGATGCTTCAATCAAATTTTGAATATGCTAATGCAATCTATGGAATCAATTTTCATGGGAGCAGCTGCGTTTTTGATGATCGAATATGTCGGAATTTCATATTTGGAAGTAATCAAACATGCTTTTTTACCCGCAGTAATTTCATATATTGCCCTAGTTTATATCGTACATCTTGAAGCCCTGAAGGCGGATTTGAAAGGACTACCGCCACGAAAAATTACAACTATCTTTCAGAAAATCGTTACATTCATGATGGTTGTAATCACCATCATTTTACTTTCCGGAATCATTTATTATGGATTTAGCTGGATTAAATCGGTTGCCGGAGACGCTTCCGCATGGATTGCAGGAATGTTGATTATTCTCTCGTATCTTGTACTTTTGCGTTATTCGGTGCGTTTTCCTGATTTGGAAATAGACGACCACAGCCTTGAATTGACAGAGCTTCCTGAAACAGGGCCAACAGTAAAATCAGGATTATATTATTTGCTGCCGATTGTCGTTTTGATTTGGTGTTTGATGATCGAACGTTTTTCACCAGGCTTATCGGCTTTTTGGGCGACGATTGTGATGATGTTTATCTTAGGGACTCAGCGTCCTCTCAAAGTCTTCTTCCGGAAAAGCGGAAATTTGGAACAGGAATTTTTGAACGGACTAAAGAACCTGCTGGATGGTTTGATTTTTGGTGCACGGAATATGATTGGCATCGGTGTGGCGACTTCCACCGCTGGAATCATCGTCGGCACAGTAACTCTGACAGGTATCGGTTTGGTAATGACGGAATTTGTAGAGTTTATTTCCGGCGGAAATTTGATGTTAATGTTGATTTTTACCGCCTTCATTTGTCTGGTGTTGGGCATGGGGTTACCCACTACCGCAAATTACATTGTTGTTTCCACGCTGATGGCGCCTGTGATCGTAACTTTGGGAGCACAAAACGGCTTGATCGTTCCGCTGATTGCAGTTCACATGTTTGTGTTTTATTTTGGAATATTAGCAGATGATACACCGCCTGTTGGATTGGCGGCTTTTGCGGCCGCGGCAATTGCGCAAAGTGATCCGATTAAAACAGGAATTCAAGGTTTTCTCTATGATATTCGTACGGCAATTCTTCCTTTCCTTTTTATTTTCAACACAGAACTTTTGATGATTGGAATTGAGAGTTGGTGGCATTTGCTGATCACAATTATCACCGCGATTATGGCCATGCTTTTGTTTGCCGCCGCAACACAAGGATATTTCTTTGTGAAAAGTCGCTGGTGGGAAACTCTAATTCTACTCTTGATTTCCTTTACTCTTTTCCGTCCAGGATACTGGTGGGAAATGGTTTATCCTTCAAGTCAAATTGTCCAACCAATTAAGATTGTTGAAATGGTTGAAAAACTTCCTCCTCATACAGATTTGCGATTGCATGTGGAGGGTGAAAGTCTTGATGGAAATCTGGTCAGCAAGATGGTTGTTTTGCCTATGGGAGATCCTGCACCCGGAAAAGCTCGGTTGGAGAAGGCCGGGCTGGAATTACGCACCGAAAAACAAAGGGTTTTTGTCGATATGGTTGCTTTTGACAGCTCTGCGCAAAAGGCGGGAATCGACTTTGATTGGGAAATCCTCAGCCTGCAAATACCCACTGACCGTCCTGCCAAACAATGGATGTACTTTCCCGCTTTGGCACTCTTGGGATTCGTGGTAATTCGTCAACGTAAACGGTTAGCGCTTGTTTCTTAGTGGATTGAATTCCAAGATGGTTGATTTATCAATTATTCAATTTGCCTTATTGGCGCTAGTTACTTTCTTTGCAGCAATGACTCAATCCATAACAGGGTTTGGTTTTGCATTATTGACACTACCATTTTATGTTCTCATTTTAGATCTACAAAGCGCTGTTCAATTGACGTTGATCTCAACATTTATCATTACCATTATCCTTGTACCTGTTGTTTATAAAAATGCACCACTTCAAACATGCAAACAGCTGATTCAAGGTTCATGTTTTGGATTCCCGTTAGGTTTTATTTTATTAAATTACGCGACAACTACATCAATTCAAATATTTGTTAGTGTTGTCATTTTTTCTGCGATCTTCATATCTTTTTTTTTGAAAAAACAATTGAGTTCAAACTCAGAAAACATCAAGAGTAGTGCCTTGAAAACAGGACTTTATGGTTTTGTTTCAGGAATGATGACCACATCCATTGCCATGCCAGGGCCGGCATTGGCCTTTTACGCACAGAATAATTCGCTTGGGAAACAGGAAACACGTGCGATGATATTTATGGTGTTTCTGTTTTCTTATGGTACGGCAATTTTATTACAATTATTTATGAACGGTATTTTTGAGACAACACGTGGTTCACTGGTTTATGTCCTCATCCCCGCAATTTTTGGTACTTTGTTTGGAAATAAAATATCGGGCAAGATTCCGGATAAGATATTTCGAAAATTCGTTAATTTGATATTGATCCTAACCGCAACCTATCTGCTTTTATCAAACATGATTAAATTGCTTGGATAAACCTTGAAAAATATTCTCTCCAAATTTCCTCGTACCAAAGTTGTGCATTCTCCGACACCACTAGAATATATGCCGAACCTTAGTCGTCATTTTGGGGACTACAACTTATATGTGAAACGTGACGACTGTACCGGTTTGGGGATGGGCGGAAATAAAGTCAGACAACTTGAGTTTTACTTTGGTGAGGCAATTTCACAAGGCTGTGATACCGTTTTAATTACAGGTGCAGTGCAATCCAATTATATGAGAATTGCCGCTGCATTTGCGCGAAAATGCAAGATGGAGTGTCATCTGCAACTGGAAAATAGAGTTGCAAATAAGCCGGAAGAATATCACAATTCAGGAAATGTGTTGTTATATAAGATATTTGGCGCAAATTTACATTATTATCCTGACGGTGAAGATGAAGAAGGAGCAGATAAGCAATTAGCTGAAATTGCAGACTTACTTCGTGTTCAAGGAAAGAAACCTTATATTATTCCATTAACTTTATCAAACAAACCAAAAGGTGCGTTAGGATATGTTGATGCCGCATTTGAGTTAGATCAACAATTCAAAGAAAAAAACTTAACACCTTCGGCTGTGGTAGTGCCAAGTGGAAGTTCATATACTCATACCGGCTTATTAACAGGATTAAGATTATTGAAAAATCCTGTTCCAGTCATCGGCGCGTGTGTTCGGCGTAATGCTGAACAACAAAAAGCTCGTGTTTATCAATGTTCTCAAA
>JAESQU010000156.1 GCA_016764995.1 SAR324 cluster bacterium
AACGCCGCTGAGGATAGTGATCAACTGAAAGGAGTCACCAAGTTTTGCTTTTTTAAGAAGTTCAGGAGTTCCATAGATTATCCGGATTATCTTTCTTGCTTCGCCGAACTTGGTCTTAACGTAAACTTTAAAAATATTTACTCCTGGCTTTAGTTTATAAGGAATCTTCAGCCAAACCAGGCTTGCAGCCTTCGGAAATTTCTGGGGCTTTCCCTTGACCGTTACTTCCTGAATTGGACTGAAGGTGCTGATCTGAATTTGGAGAACACCTTTTTGTTCTTCTACTTTCTCAGGAGAGAGGCTGAAAATAAGAATTTCAGCTTCATGCTTGGCGGCGGTAGCCGACATGGGGATCAACAGACAGATAAACAGCATCAGCATGATTATGTTTCCAGCCGATTTAGTGTTTTTAAGTAGTATATCCATTGCTGAGAAAGATTCCGGATGGTGGAAGTTTTTCACTGAAAGTGGTGAAATGAAACCATTTAGTCCAGTTTTATGCTATTTTTTAAATGATGTAAATAATGTACTTGTGGTGCGTGTGATTTTTCTTTAAATCAAATTTAAAAGGCGCACTCTACCTGCATATTCTATGCTAATTGAAACCTTCAGGGCTAAAAGTCAAACTAAAATGCTGTTAACAATTTTCTTGATAACAAGCAGAAAAAGGGTCGCTTCCAGAAAATTTTTGTAACCTGCCGTTTGCGGCCAAGTGTTCAAGTAGTTTAAAAACGGTAGATATTTTTGCGGACTCTTCCAGAATTTCCGCCAGCGAAGATGCGGAAAACTGTTGCGCCGGATTGGACTTGAGGTGTGACTGGATTTTTAATGAAAGTTCAATCACATCTTCGGCGGCACGTTTTCCGGCTTCAACACCGGGTTGGTGATAAGCATTGATGCCGATTAGAGTCGCATATAAACCAACTGCCCTTTCAAAAAGCGCAATCAAAGCTCCCAGGCTTTTCGGGTTGATTTCTTCCAGCGTGATGGTGAGAGACGAACGTCCATTTTGAAAAAGTGCCTCGCGGGTTCCGAGCAAAAACCCCTGCAGAAAATCTCCAGAGGTGATTCCGGGTTCAACTTCAATACTGGCGTTTTTTCGGTCTCTAAGTACTTCGATGAAAGTTACGAAAAAATCAGCGGGGCCTTCACGGAGTTGCTGGACAAATGCATGTTGATCGGTTGAACCTTTGTTACCGTAAACGGTCAATCCCTGGTGAACCGTTTTTCCAGCGAAATCTTTTTCCTTACCCAAAGATTCCATTACCAACTGCTGGAGATAACGGCTGAAGAGCAGGAGTCTGTCTTTGTAGGGCAGCATCACCATCGCTTTTTCGCCTTGTCCCGCGCCGGCATGATGCCACATCCAAGCCAGCATAGCAGCAGGGTTTTTGCTGACATCCTTGCGGCGAGTCAGTCCATCCATGATTTTTGCACCGTTCAGAATTTCTTCAATGTCAAGACCCTGCAAAGCGGCCGGAAGCAACCCCACTGCGGAAAGAACTGAAGTACGACCACCAACCCAATCCCGCATTGGAAAACGCCGCAGCCAGTTTTCATTTTTTGCAAGTTGATCAAGTTGACTGCCTTCACCTGTGACTGCAACTGTGTGTTTGCTAAAATCCAGTCCGGAACTTTCATAGACGTGACGCACCTCCAGCATTGCATTCCGTGTTTCTTTTGTTCCTCCAGATTTGGAAATAACCAGGGTCAGAGTCATGTTTAACTCTTTACCGATCGAGGCCATAACCTGATCAATTCCGTCCGGATCAGTGTTATCCAGAAAATAAAATTGCATTTGATCGGCCTCTGAAGCAAGCGCGTTTTGCACGAATTGTGGACCAAGTGCCGAGCCTCCGATTCCGAGCAGCAGGACGTTCCGGAAAGAATCCGCTTGTTGAGGCTGAATTATTTTTTGTTGAATTTGCTTCGCAAATTGCAGAATTTTTCCCAGCGTGTCGCAGATCACTTTTTTAATTTCCGCACTCGGTGCAAGTTCCGGATTCCGCAGCCAATAATGTCCGACCATACGATTTTCATCAGGATTTGCGAGACTGCCTTCTTCCAGTTCCCGCATTTGTTGAAATGCATTGCGGAAAAGTTTGTCCAAAGCTTGCGGCAACTCGTCTGGAGGAACCATTAGTGAAGTGTCAATTGACATTCCTAATTCCGGAAGATCAAGGTAATGCTGCTGAAAATTTTGCCAGGAAGATATTGTGCTCATGCTAATTCCATTTTTTGTTGTTCATTCAGCCAAATGTTTCAATCTTTGCTCGCACAAGGCTGTTGTAATTTCGGAGTCCGAAAGTTTCTGTAAACATCCTCCATGCGGACATTTTTTCAATTCACAAATTTCCGGCCAGTCCAGGTTTGGAGTGACAACCCATTTCTGCTGATCATACGGCCCCCAGCGTTTCGGTGTGTATGGTTTTGCCGCACAGAAAAAACCGAGCAGCGGAGTTCCTGCCGCATTTGCCAAATGTAAGGGTCCGGTACTGCTGGTGATGAGCAAAGAAGAATTCCGGATCACTGAAAAAAATTCTGCGAGTGAAAAACGGCCTACTATTTCTTTTACACGCTCCTGTGGAAAATCAGCGGCAAGATCATGCACCAATTTTTCTTCTCCGGAAATTCCTGTTAACAAAACAGTCCAGGCGGTTTTTTCGAGCAACAGCCGAATAATAAGCCGGTATTGTTCCTGATTCAGATTTGGAGCAGAAGCACCGCTTCCGGGATGCACGATGACATAATTCGTAGAGTTTAGTTCAGTACGAAAATTGTCCCACCATGATTCCGGTATCCATTCTTTAAACTCATATTGAGGCTGAGGTTTTTGGCCGTGTAACAGTGATGCAAGCAGTGACAGATTATATTCTGCTTCATGTTTTTGGCACTCTTTTCGATGTTCAAAAATACGCTTGGTTAAGAAAAACGAATACCAGCGATAACCGGTGCCGATGCGCACAGGAATTTTTGCTTTGAACAATGCAAAAGCCAATTCCACTCTGGGATAAAAAAGCAGGGCGGCGTCAATTTTTAATTCCTGAAGTTCATGACTGAGCCGCATAATTCCCGTCCAGCCTTTGTGACGTCCCTCTGGTTCATAAGTCAGCAGAAGGTCTATGCCTTCGTATTGCTCAATCAGCGGCACGGTGTAGGACTGCGCTAAAAAGACGATGAAAGCCGCCGGATATTTTTTACGTAAAGCCGTGACTGCAGGCAGGGTGAGGATAGTATCGCCGATCCGATCTGTGCGGATCAGCAGGAAACGTTGGGGCGGATTGGAGGAAGAATTTCGTGACATGAATACATTTTGTTGTTTTCGACAAAACTATAAACTATGCCTTAAAAATATTACGCCAAAGTTTGCCTGAAACTTGACGACCCATTTCCGCAATTGATTCAGTCAGCGGAATTGATTTGGGACAAGCCTCTACACAGTTTTGGGCATTGCCGCAATCGGCAATGCCACCTTCCTGCATGAGGGTATCGAGCCTTTCGTCAGCAATGTTCTTTGCGGTTGGATGCATGTTGAAGAGGCGCGTTTGGCTGATTGCAGCCGCACCGAGAAAGTTGTTGTCGCTGCTGTATTGCGGACATGCTTCCACACAACACCCACAGGTCATGCACTCTGAAAGTTTGTAAGCCGTTTCCTGATGGCTTTGAGAAAGACGGTCTCCGGGACCGAGGTCGTGGTAACCGTCTGCTGCGACCCAAGCCTGAACTTTTTTGAGTGCGTCAAACATCCGGGAACGATCAACCGTTAAATCCCTGACAACCGGAAACTTGCTCATCGGTTCCAGTCTGATTGGTTTTTCAAGTTTGTCCACCAATGCGCTGCATGACTGATGAACTTTGCCGTTAATAAGCATTGTGCAAGCTCCGCAAACTTCTTCCAAACAGTTGCTTTCCCAAACTACCGGAGCTACTTCCTCTCCCTTCGCGTTCACAGGATTTGCCTGAATATCCATCAGACAGGAGATCACATTCGAGTTTGGAATATAAGGAATTATGAAAGTTTCCCAGTAGGAGCCGGATGTTTCCGTATCCTGACGTTTAATTTTGAAAGTAACAGTATCTGGCATTTTTTATCCTCAGTCGTATTTTCTGGGGCGTGGATCAATTAGCGATGTATCCACGGCTTCATAAGAAATTTCCGGTCCACCATTTCGATAAGTCGCAATGGTTGTTTTGAGCCATTTGATGTTATTTTTTGAAAAACGTTTCATGTAAGCCAAATGATCCGGAGAAAACTCATCCTCTTTAATTTGTCCATCCTCTTTTTGTTTTTCAAATTCCAAATAGGTTTCAGGTCGGAAATCATCCGGTTGATGTAAATCAAATTCCGGTTTGTAATGTGAACCTCGGAATTCGTCTCTTAACAACGCGCCCTTGGTGATTATTTTTGAAAGCTGGATCATGTTCCAGAGTTGGTTGATGAAACTTGGTACAGGATTGGACCAATCGCTAGTATCCACACATTTAATATTTTTCCAGCGTGATTCAAATTCATCAATTTTGTCGAGTGTTGATTTCAGTTTAGAATTTTCCCTGACGATCAAAACATTAGAAATCATCTCTTCCGCCATTTCTCTATGCAAAGCATAGGGATTTTCTTTGCCGTTCATGCTCTTGATATTCGCATAACTTTCCTGCCATTTTTTTACGGAAGCGGAATAGACGGATGCCGGAATGTCTTCAGCAGCTTCAGGAAGATTGTTTATGTAATTTAGCACTCCGGGACTCATCATCAAGCCAGTGTAGATGCAACTCAACAAAGAGTTTGCGCCCAGACGGTTTCCACCGTGATACTGATAATCTGCTTCACCGGCCGCATAAAGTCCGGTGATAGAAGTCATTTGATTATTTGGCGATTGATGGTCAATCAAACCTTCATCTGTACGTGTATAATCTGTCCAAATTCCGCCCATCGAATAATGCACCGCCGGAAAAATCTCCATCGGTTCTTCACGAGGATCGACTCCGGTAAATTTTTCGTAAATCTCAAGAATTCCACCCAGACGATGGTCAAGAAACTCTCTGGTGTGATGTGTTAAATCGAGATAGACTTTCATTTCTCCGTGAACACCTAATTTGTCATTCACACAAATATCGTAGATTTCACGTGCACCAACATCTCGCGGCACCAAATTCCCAAAAAGTGGATAACGCTCTTCCAGAAAATAAAAACGTTCTTTTTCAGGTATTTCTTTAGGCTTGCGTGAATCACCCGCTTTTCTCGGCACCCATACTCTTCCGCCTTCTCCGCGTGCGGATTCACTCATCAAACGTAATTTATCACGACCGGGAATTGCAGATGGATGAATTTGAATAAACTCGCCATTACCGTATTTGGCGCCCTGCAAATATGCGGATGTGACAGCGGTTCCTGTGCAAACCATGGAATTGGTGGAGCGTCCGTATACCAGTCCAGGACCTCCGGTGGCTAAAATCACCGCATCGCCTTTTTCCGCTTTGATTTCTCCGGAACGTAAATTGTGAATTACCGCGCCCACGCAGCGACCGTCGTCGTTGAGAACGGCGCCTAAATATTCGTGCCATTCCATCTTTTCAACCAAACCCTGCACCTCGAAGTGACGTACCTGTTCGTCAAGAGCATACAAAAGTTGCTGACCTGTGGTTGCACCGGCAAACGCGGTACGGTGGTATAGAGTACCTCCAAATCTGCGGAAATCGAGATTGCCTTCTGGAGTTCGGTTAAATGTTACTCCCAGCCGATCCATGAGGTTAATGATGTACGGAGCTTCATGGCACATGTCTTTGCAAAGTGGTTGATGTGCCAAAAAATCACCGCCTTTGACCGTGTCGTAAAAATGAATATCCGGAGAGTCGCCTTCACCTTTGATATTGACCGCACCATTGATGCCGCCCTGAGCACAGACAGAATGTGAACGTTTGACCGGTAAAAATGAGACCACCAGCACAGACATACCGAGTTCCGCCATTTTCATGGTTGCGGCGAGTCCGGCTAAGCCGCCTCCAATTACAATAACTCGTTGCTTGCTCATCCGTTTATCTCTGTTTACCAAATTGCAGACAGTGCGTAGAAAGCGCTGCCGGCTAAAATCAAGAAAATAATAAAACTAATAATGCGAACCCGTATTTGGGATTTAGGCGTGAGGGCAATACCCCAAGTCATACAGAATGTGTTGAGACCATTGGAAAAATGGAATACTGCTCCTATGACTCCAAGCAGATAAACTGCCTTGGTGATTATACCGGATTCAGGATCTGCAAAGCCACTGGAAAGATGTTCAAAATGGGCTCCCCAAGTTCCGGATATCCATGGGCCAAGCTGGGTATTCCAAATATGTGCGATAATGAAGAGCAGTACGCCGACTCCGCTAATGCGCTGCAGCCAGTATAAAAGATGTGAAAAATATGTGTAAGAAGGCTGAACGTTGGATTCGAACATCAGCCGAATGCCAAAGAAGGCATGAAAAAAAAGTGGGATATAAACAACAATGACTAAGACCCAAATTGCCAGAGGACTGTCATAAAATCCGTTGATCACCTCATTGTAGACCTCTGCGCCTGAGTGCAAATACAACTGCAAATAGAGATGGTACACCAAAAAAAGTCCTACCGGAACAATACCGGTCAAACTATGAATGCGTCGCAAAAGAAAATGTGAGTCCATAAATCATCCCTTAGAAAAAAACAAACGATAAAATAACTCTTGAAAAACTCCGAGTTTACTGTATCACGAAGGGAAGCCAATTAGAAAGTGGTTTTTGCTAAGTGGCTCAGGGAGTGGAACTGTTTGACGCTCTGAATAGCGACAGTTTGGTTCAGCTTGCTGCTGTTTTAGCCACGGAAAGGGCAAGGCGAGACTTATAGCGGGCTCCGGTACGTTTGTGCAGGATTCCTTTAGTGACGGCTTTATCGATATTTTTTTGAACTCCCGGATAAGCTTCACGGACCTGTTCAATATTTCCACCTTCAAGTATGGAACGGAATTTTTTAATTACTGTTCGCAGATCAGAGCGGAGTGAACGGTTTTGAGCTGTGCGCTTTATGGTTTGCCTAACTCGCTTAAGTGCTGACTTGTGATGAGCCATAAGTATTTCCTTTTTTGCTTAAAAAGCGTTGATAAAATGATCAATGTTCGGCGGTTTCCCATCCGCCAGTTGTACAGCAATCACGTCAAAACGTGGTTGAAGGTATGTGAGGTGCTTCTGGATAAGATAAAACTCTCCCAGTTGGCGCAACTTTGCAATTTTTTTTGCAGTTACAGACAAAGACGGATGTGGTACACCAGTGCCCCTGCGTGTTTTAACTTCACAAAATACGAGAAATTCCTCGTATTCAGCGATAATGTCAAGCTCACCCAGCCGACTACGGTGATTTCTCTCAACTATGCGGTAACCTGACTCCTGCAAAAAATCGCAGGCAATTTGCTCTCCGGTTGCACCGGTTTGTATGCGTTGTTTTGTCACAACAAACTCAATTGCAGCGCTTTGAGCCGGAATGACTTACGATGTAGCGGAGTCAAGCCAAACTTCGCAAGGGCCTCCCTGTGCCGTTTTGTCGGATATCCTTTGTGACTCTCAAAACCCCATTCCGGATAGCGTTCTGCATTTTCGAGCATTATCCTGTCCCGTGTCACTTTGGCTAAAATTGAAGCCGCGGCAATACTTTTTGAACGAGAATCACCCTTGATTACAGCTTCACCCGGAATTGTTGTTTGCGGATAATGATTTCCGTCAACAAATGCATAATCCGGCGCAGGTACTATTTCAGTGAGGCAACGAGACATACCAAAAAGTGTAGCCTGCAAAATATTCAGTCTGTCAATTTCCTGCGGAGAAATTGAAACAATCTTGAATGCCAGCGCCTCATTGCAAACGAGATCAAACAAGTGTTCACGTTTCTGTGCCGACAACCGCTTTGAATCATCCAGCGGATGATCGGCGTTCCAATCTTCTCCTAAAATTACCGCCGCTACCACAACAGGCCCGGCAAGGGGGCCTCGTCCGGCTTCATCGACACCGGCAATATTTTTGAATCCACGGCCTAAAGCCGCTTTTTCAAACTCAAGCGTTGGGGCGAGCCCTGACGCGTTCTTTGATCCGTGCAGCTTTTCCACGTAGATCCCGCAGGTAATAAAGTTTTGCCTGGCGTACTTTTCCGACTTTAATGATATCAACACTTTCAATCCGCGGAGAGTGCAGCGGAAATATTCGCTCAACACCGTATCCCTGGGTTACTTTTCGGACAGTGAAAGTTGCCTTGTTGTTTCCAGCCGAGCAATGTTTGCCAATGATTACACCCTCGAATGCCTGGATACGCTCCTTGTTTCCTTCCGTGATCCGGTAGTTTACCCGGACACTGGATCCGACTCTTAATTCAGGCAAGTCGCTGCGTAATTGCGATTGCTCAATTTTTTCCAATGCAGTTGGCATTATTTTCTCTTTGCTTAGGGTGAATATTATTTTTTATTATGTTTGTTCCTTAAATTTTATCCAGTATGATCGTGTTTGAACAGATCCGGACGTCGTATTTTTGTTCTGAGTAAAGCCTGCTCTTCCCGCCACTCCGCTATTTTTTTATGGTTTCCGGACATTAATTCTTCAGGAACGTCCATACCCTCAAAACTTGCAGGCCGCGTATACTGCGGATATTCCAACAAGGAATGTGAGAATGATTCCTGTTCAGCCGATTCCGGATTGCCCAGCATATTAGGAACGATTCTGCTGATAGCCTCTATCATTGTCATTGCAATGACTTCACCGCCTAAACAAATGAAATCTCCTCCTGAAATTTCCTCATCAACCAAACTGCGAATCCGTTCATCAAAACCTTCGTAGCGTCCGCAAATCAGGGTCAAGACAGCTTCCTTCCGGCTCAGCTGCTTTGCTTTTTCCTGCGTAAACGGCTGACCCTGCGGTGTCACCAAAATAGTATGTGTTTTACGTCCTTCATTCCGGTGAAACTCTTTTTGTTCCGCAAGTGTCCTAGCAACAGGTTCAATCCGCAATACCATTCCGGGACCTCCACCGTATGGAGTATCATCTACCTGAAGATGCTTTCCCAAGCCATACTTGCGGAAATTGACCAAACTTACATGCAGATGTTTCTGCTCAATCGCCCTGTTAATCAGGCTTTCTTCCAGAAAAGAAGAAAATATTTCCGGAAACAAGGTCAAAACCTCAAAGCGCAGCATCAATCTCCGAAGCTAAATTTTCAATCAATCCTGGCAAGGGATCAATGACCATGCACTGTTTTTCAAGATCCAGTTCCAGCACTACATGTGGTACATCCGGAATCAAGAACTCGTTTTTGCCGTTGCGGACCTCGTAAACGTTGTTGGCGCCGGTTTCCAGAAAATCTGTAACTTCACCTAAAAAGAGACCATTTTGATCTTCTACACGGCAGCCGATAAGCTGATGTACAAAAAACTCATTGGACTCTAAAGGTTTTAGTTGCTCATCTGGTAGCAGCAATCGACAACCTTTAATTTTTTCCGCAGCATTACGCGAATCAATTTCTTCAAAGAGAATGATCCAGCCTTTTTTTGCGGGTGTAATTCGCGAAACTTTTAAGGGTAGCAACTGCCCTGCGGATTCCAAAAAGAAAAGTTTTACTGATAAATAATATTCAGGAGTGTCTGTAAAAAACTTGACCCGAACTGCCCCTTTGATTCCATGTACACCGACAACGGTGGCAAACCATGTCAAATCATCATAATCACTAAAGTCACCCAACGCGGCCTTTATCGAATAAAACGATTCACCCCGAAAGTTTTTCAGGCGTTTGTTTTTGCCTGTTTCATCAATCTGCTCACCCGATCAGTCGGTTGCGCACCAACTGAAAGCCAGTGCTTAACACGTTCCGCGTCAATCTCAAAACGATTCTCTGTGACCATTGGATTGTAAAAGCCAATGTGCTCAAGATAACGGCCGTCGCGCTTACAACGTTGATCCGCAACTACAACACGGTAGTAAGGTTTCTTCTTTGTGCCACCTCTGGCAAGACGTATTTTAACCATATAAATATTGTTTCAGGTTTCAGGTTTTGTTTATTTATAACGTTTAAGACTAAATATCTTTGCTTTAAATTTTGTCAGTTTGGCATCATATCCTGCATCATCCGCATGGCTTTGCCCGGATTAGATACTTTTAAAAGCTTTTGCATCATTTTGCGCATCTGGACAAATTGTTTCAGCAATCTATTTATTTCACTGACGCTTGTGCCGCTACCTTTTGCGATCCTCATTCTCCGTGAACCATTCATAAGTTTATGGTTCTGTCTTTCTTTGATTGTCATTGACGAAATGATTGCATCAATATGAATCAGTTTTTTATCGTCAATATTGGCGTCTTTCATTGACGATGCATTCATGCCGGGCAACATTCCAATCACGTCTTTCATTGATCCCATTTTACGCATGGAGCGCAACTGGTCTCTAAAATCTTCCAGCGTGAATTCGTTGCTTTTCAGCTTTTTCTGCATCTGCAGGGCGTCGCGTTCACTGAAAGAATCTTCAACTTTTTCAATCAGTGAGAGCATGTCGCCCATTCCCAAAATTCTGGAAGCAATTCGTTCAGGATGGAATGCTTCCAAATTTTCGAGTTTTTCGCCAACAGCAATAAACTTAATCGGTTTTTGCGTAATGGCCCGGATAGACAGCGCCGCACCCCCGCGGGCATCGCCATCCATTTTGGTCAAAATCACTCCGCTTATGTCAAGGAGGTCATTGAAACCTTTCGCGACACTGACGGCTTCTTGTCCTGTCATCGCGTCTGCCACAAAAAGAATTTCATGCGGTGTGACAGCTGTTTTGATCAGACTTAATTCTTCCATCAATTCCTGATCAATATGCAGGCGTCCTGCTGTATCAATAAAAACGACATCCGCTTCTTCCTGCCTTGCCGCTTCAAGTCCATTCCGGACAATCTCCAGCGGATTCTGATCAGTCCTTGAAGGATAGCAGGAAACGCCTAAAGTCTCAGCCAAGATTTCCAGTTGCCTGATTGCCGCCGGTCGGTAAATATCTGCGGGAATCAAATAAGGCTTTTTTCCTTCTGTCTGGCAAAGTCGAGCCAGTTTTCCCACGGACGACGTTTTACCTGATCCCTGTAAGCCGACCAACATGGCGATCAGTGGAGCAGACTCCGGTTCTGTTAAACCTGAATTTGCACCACCCATCATCTCAGTCAACTCTTCGTTGACAATCTTGATGAACTGCTGTCCGGGAGTCAAGCTGCCTTGCACTTCTTCCCCAACTGCCCTCGCCTTAACTGAGCGTAAGAACGCTTTGACAACCCTAAAATTGACATCTGCTTCCAGCAGCGCCATTTTGACCTCTTGCAGAGTTTGCCCGACATTATCTTCCGTCAAACGGCCTCGGCCACGTACCTTGCGTAAGGAGCCGCTTAATTTGTCTGAAAGGGTCTCAAACATTAGCGATTATTTTCCTGCGATAAACACATCATTAGATCAAATTAATAGTGTTCTTGTCAAGCTATTTTGCTTATTGTGTTTGAGGAAATGATAAACGACAGTTCAGAGTGTTGTGTGAGGAACACAACGGACTAAAAATGTTGCCGCGTCTGCCGACAACTTTTTGAAGAAAAGACTAGTATATCACTTAATGGAACTATTTTTGACTTTATTTTAGCCAACTTGTCAGTGTCGAATTATTCCCAAAAATCGGTGCGGATTTTCTTTTTTTTGTGGCGCGGAAATTTGCTCGGTTTTTCAGCGGATTCCGTAGGTGTTTCCGAAGATTGTTTCTCGGATTTCGGATTTTTGGTGGAAGGCTGATAAGCAGTTTCCAAAAAAGTTGGGCCGGTCCCCGCATTGCGGGTTTCAGTCATGGAAAGATCGTAACGCGGAATTACGGTTTGAAATTGTGTGCTGTAAGTCGCGGCTGCGGGAGTGACCTTGTCGAGGTTCCCATCTACATAAGTGGGATAAAAATTTGTGGTACCTTTCAAGCGCTTCCAGTCAGCTTTGCGACGTTTATTTTCTTTGCTCATGCTTCGTTGTAGGTTGTGATTATTATGACAGGTTTTGTGGAAAGATTGAAATATTGTTAATTTCCTTATAAACTGTATAGAGCAAAATGCAAACCATGTTCATCATTTTAATTGTCTATGAAAAAAAACAACTTGCGTGCCTCACTTAACTTGGTGCTGGCCAGTCCGAGAGGATTTTGTGCAGGTGTAGATCGTGCGATCACCATTGTTGAAAAAGCATTGGAAATGTATGGTGCACCGATCTATGTGCAGCACGAAATTGTCCATAATAAGCATGTTGTACAGCGTCTTCGAAATGATGGAGCGATATTTGTAGAAAATATTGATGAAATTCCGGAGGGTTCACATGTAATTTATTCGGCCCACGGCGTTGCACCTGAAGTTCGAAAAAGGGCAAAGAAACGAAATTTACAAGTCATAGACGCGACTTGTCCTTTAGTGACAAAAGTTCATATAGAAGCGCAACGTTATGCCCGCAGAGAACACACGATTATCCTCATCGGACATCATAGCCATGTGGAGGTACAAGGTACTGTAGGAGAAGCTCCGGATCGTATAATTGTAGTAGGAACAGTTGAAGAAGTCGCCTTATTACAGGTTGAAGATGAGAACAAAGTTGGTTATATCACACAAACTACTTTATCAATGGACGATACGGCAGAAATAATCACAGCACTTAAAAATCGCTACCCAAAAATTCAGGGTCCGGCCAAGGACGATATTTGTTATGCCACACAAAATCGCCAAAATGCAGTCAAAGCTCTGAGCAGGGAAGTGGATTTGGTATTGGTAGTGGGGGCACAGAACAGTTCAAATTCGGTGCGTTTACTGGAAGTCGCGAAAACGACCGGGGTTAGGGCGCGCAGGATTGAATCTGCGGTAGAATTGAAACCGGAATGGCTGGAGGGAGTCCGGGAAATAGGCATTACTGCGGGAGCATCTGCGCCAGAGGATATTGTGCAGGGCATTGTTACCGAAATCCGGAAAATGTCATCTTCAAGCAATGTCCGAGATCTGGAAATAGTACGAGAAGATGTTACTTTTGCTTTACCTTCAGTTTTAAGAACTGCTTAAATTTAGCTGCCGCTTTGCCTCGTGCTGAAATGCGATATTTTTCTTCCGCAGTCTTTTCACCAAATGTCTGTTGCTGTCCGGAAGGTTGGAAAATCGCATCCCAGCCAAAATTGCGTGAACCTCTAGGTTCAACGATCAGTCCTTTCACTTTTCCTTCAAAAAAATGCATCGTTTTTCCGTCCAAAGTGAATCCTAAACAACAGACAGCTTGTGCGGACTTATCTTCAAACGTGGATAATGCACTCAACATTCCCGCGAAACCCATGTTCTCTAAAAACCATTTAACGAATGGTCCAGGCAGCTCATTCCAGGCATCAAAATACAGCGATGTGTCTTCAACGATTACCGGAGCTTGAAGCTTTTCGTATGCTTGTTGGAGTTTGTTTTTTATCAACTCTCGTAGATCAGCAGTTTGAATTTCCTGCAAATCCATTGGCACCGAAATTAACTGATAATCCAGGAGGGCGGATAATTCTCTGAGTTTATTGTTGTTTGAGGTTACAAAGTGGAGATTCAAGGTAAAATCAGTCTCAATTTTCAGGCAGGATTTATCGGCAAAGAGCGTTTTATAATTTGGACACCCCAATTATCCTGGTCTTCAGGAATCAAATATCGAGATCATCAATAACGTCATTGTAACTCAGTCTCCCAAGAAATAATCCGGAAACCGCAATTAGAATGGCAACGGCTCCGCCTAATAAATAGGCCAGAAGAACAAAGCCGCTCAAAACACTGTAACGGACGAATCGGTTGTTTTTAAACTGTTTTATGAATTCTTCCACATTATTCCTGAAATTGAGAATGCTTACAAACAAGCATTTAATGGAGCAAGATTCGCGTTTTTAATTGTTTTAGCATTTGACAAAGCACGTGGTAAAACGCTCCAAACGTAAAATTCGGTGGTGCGCAGCTTATTCCAATAAAACTTGGCGTCTTCATTTTCCTCAAGTAATTCTGCTTGGGAGGTAGCACCTTCAAGCAGCGCTTTCCATTTTATTTGTGCAGACTCTGCTTGCTTGAGTAAGTAGAAACAACACAACACATCGCCCATCAAATCCAGCATATTTACCGCATAAAGTACATAGCCGTCTTTGCCTTCTCTTTCTCCTGTTTTTTTCAAACTGGCAATACTTTCCTGCATCAGTGCCCGATAACTTTCCCATTCAGCAACCCATCCTGCGAGTTCTCCTTCTGGTGAATGGTTATCAAACCAGTTCAGTTCTTCGGCAAGAACCTTCAGCAACTGTCCTTTTTTGGTATTGAATTTTCGGCCAACCAAATCAAGCGCCTGAATTCCGTATATGTCAAAGTTTTGGAATTACTGTCCTCCGATGGGTACAAACACGATCTTGAAAGAAAAATACGCCTGAAACCTTTAGATTCCGCTAATTTTTCGATAACACCGGGCCACAAGTGAGCATAATTATTATTGGTGCAAAAGACGTATTGATAGGTAGAATTTTTGTTCGACTC
>JAESQU010000157.1 GCA_016764995.1 SAR324 cluster bacterium
AGTTTTCATGCTTCTAGTACGCAAATCTTTACGGAGAAGCAATAAAATTTGTTTTTTGTTTTCCGGGCCGTCTGTCTGGGCCTGTTCGTCTTGAGCTGGTTCAGCCATTTTCGTCACGTATCATCTAAATGAAAATGTTTTAGTATTTTCTTACTAAGAAGTCCCCGGTCATCGAATGTTGCCTTTAGTTTTGCAGAACTTAATTTCAGTTCCTTATACTCTTCAGTTCCTTCTTCGAGTTTGCCTTCAGTATCAAAGTTATCCATAAATTTCATATACTGCGCAGCAGACTGCAAATCATTGAAGTAGATTTTAATCTGAAATAATAATAAACAAACGTGAATCATCAAAGGACCTTTTAGTCTTTCAAAAATTGGTACCCAAAGATCAACAACTTTTTTCAGATTTTCCTCTGCTTTGTCCCTCTCCTTGCTTTCCATCAGTAATTCTGCTTGAACCATCAGCATTGAAGTTTGCTTGCGAAGTAACTCTCCCTTTTTTGGATCGCCAGTAGCGAATCTTGCCATTTGTTCAAAGCTTGCAATTGCCAAATCATAAGACAGGAGCCCCAGCTTTGTGTCTCGATCTTCGCCATAAAATTTATCTGCCGCAGCTTGTGCTTTTTTGAGTAAAGGTGAAACTTTCTCTTCCCATCCTGCTGAAAACTGCTCAACTGAAAAATTCGGCTTATCTGTTTTTAAACTTTTAAAATGCTCTTTTTCATTACTGGAAAAACCGCATTTAGAGCAAGATGCAACCTGGATTAGATTAAAATCACAAATATCCAACTTTCCTACAGACCTGATATAACTGGAAACTCCAAATATATTTGGCTCCGTAATCATGCTTTTGGAGTGCAGTAAATAGAATTTGATAGAGGGGTTATCGCAGATAAAACAACGGACATTACTGCCTAAAAGTGAATTTTTATTTGTCTTAATAAATCCACCATCTGAAACAACAGCATAATTTTCGGGATGAATGATTTGTAAAATACCATGAAAATCCGCCAATTTTTGCTCAAAAGTCGCTCTCACCATGTAGCACCCTTCATCAAACTTAACCTGCCGTTGCTTTAACATTTTGCAGGTAACTACATCCCAGTATGCATCATCCCCCTCGATGGGATGATCCGACTGAAAAGGCTTACAGACTTTAAGTCTTATTTTCACATTTGGCATCAGGGCTTTGTTCATACGGAACCAAAATCCAGCTTCATCAACTTTTGTCAAAGACACTTTTGATTTAAGATTTGGAGTCTCTATTATGGCTTGAGGTAAATCCTTTTCCAATAAAGCACGGGCGCTTTTCCAGAATTTTGTCAGAATTTCATTATTGAATCCTAACAACCTTCCGGACAAGAGGAAAAATCTAATTTCTTTTGTGTCTAAATGAGCATCTGCTACCATCAGTTGTGCCAAATATTTGAGCATCAAAAAAGCCTGTTTTGGATCGATTGCCAATGGGCTCATTTCAGGAGTTTTGCCCTCTTTGATCACGTTCATGATTTTGCTTACTTCTTCTTTGTCTTCCATAAAATTTATTGCCTCACGCAAAAAATTCATTTCAGACTGATCGGCACGTCCATCAGCGACTACCATTCCGGCAATTGAGTGCGCAAACCACTTTTTTTCTGCCGATGACATTTCCTCTACATTTGGTAACTGCATGATTTTATATATTTAATTTTAAATTACTGACTACTGTTCAGAAACCGTAGCTCAATCCTATCAAATAAGCTGTGGAACCTAGACGCTGATCTGAAGAACCACTGCCGCTGGCGCTGTCAATAGTCAAAATTCCGGCTTCTGTCCAAAAGTCTGCTGATATTTCCAAGCCCATCCGGAATTCACTCACCAAAGAATTTCCCAGTTTACGTTGACTGCCAAGGACAAACTCTGTTTTTGCCAGCCCAAGTCCGGCGCTGATTTTCCATGCTTCAGAGAGAGAATGTTGCGTTTTAACCAATACTCCAAGATGACTTGTATTGGACTGTGAACGGTTTTCACTGGGACCAAACATCTTAAATGATTGTTCTGAAAACAGTCCTTTTACTCCCCAGCGGTCACTATACCACCACTCGCCCCAATAAACACGATTGCTCAGTTCGAGTTGATTCCGGAATGCGCTGTAATGTGGGTTGCTTAGTATAAGCAAGTCTAATCCTGCTTGCCAAGTCGGAAATTTCCTGCCGACTCCGCCAAAAATAGTCGCAGGTGCCGCATACTTTTCGTCGGTCAAAGGTGAGATGAGTGCTTGAAGATTTTTTATCTTCACCGGTGTGGCTGCGTCAGCGGGACTTGCCAGGATGATACTTGTAAATGCTAATAGGAATCCTCCATATTTCAGCACAATTTTGATTTTCATTTATTTCTTGGAATTTATGGAAAAATATTTTTTTTAAAACAGATTTTTGTGTTCTTTGTGACTCTGTGGTTAAACACTTTTTGTGATGTTTTAGTTTTTACAGGTTCAACATTAGCAATCAAGACTCCGGATTCCAGGCCGGTTTGCGTTTGCTGAAAAAGGCGTCGATACCTTCCTTGATTGATTCCGATTCCCAGGCATTTGCCAATTTCTCTATAGTTGCACTGCGAACATCATCCGGTTCTTTACCGCGTATTTCCGCAATGAGACGCTTCGTAGCGGAAACTGCTTCCGGAGCACAGCGCAAAAGTTCCGAAATTTCTTTTTCAACAGCCTCATCCAGTTTTTCCGCAGAAACAGCCTTGGCAATTAAACCTAAATGAACTGCTTCTTCAGCGGCAAAACGATGCGCGTTGAGCATCACCCGCCGCGCGTTAGAGGCGCCGATTCGACGTAAAACATAGGGTGATATAGTAGCCGGAAGCAAACCCAGCAAAACTTCCGTCAAAGAAAATAACGCGTCTTCAACCGCAACCGCAATGTCACAACAGGCAATCAGACCCACAGCGCCGCCAAAAGAAAGTCCGTTAATGCGTCCGATTAACGGCTTGTTGAGTTGGTCCAGCTCACCAAGCATTTCTGATAATTCGGTGGCTTCCGCAATTCTATTCTCACGTTTTTGACCCGCGATTTTCTTCATCCAGCGTAAATCAGCGCCTGCGCAAAAAGACTTTCCGGCACCGGTAATAATCACCGCCCGTACCTCGGAATTGACGTTTAATTCCGCAACTACTTGACGCAGTTCACGAATCATTTCCAAACTCAGTGCATTGTGTACATCCGGACGGTTAAGCGTCAAGGTGGCGATTTGACGTTCGTCAATCGTTAAAATTATAGTTTCAAAACTCATCTAGGCTATGCTGAAAAAAGTTAAACTTAAAAAACGCTATTATCCACATTCCGGAAATAACGGCAAGTTTTTGCTGGATTAAGATTTTTTTTGGAGCTTAAAAAATCCGTTTCGAGCCTTCGTCCCGCTCAAGAAGAGCAGAACGAAGGTCGAAAAAAAGGCGGGATTATTCCAGGGTAGGAGATGGTTTTGTCGGCTGAGAACCGAAATTGGTGGTGAAGTTTGAAATGCTCTCCAGATTATTGGTAATGCTTGCTCCGGAACCGTCAAAGGTTGTCGTGGAATAGGACGAGTTGTCAAAATCACAGGTATTTGTGGGAGCAAAAGTAATATTGTCCTGAATAGATTTCCAGACATTGGCAGTGCTGTCATAACTCAACTGCTGCCTTTGTACTTTTGCTACACCCGTTTTGCTGTTGCCCGGCCCTGCCCAGTTGCAAATCATCCGGTCAATATTCGTGGACCGGTAGCTGCCGTTGTCTGGATGTGGATTGAAACCAAAATATGCGTCTCCAGTTTGATTGTCAGAACTATTGGAAACAGTTTTGATGTTGAAAGTTCGGGTGTAGCCGTCACTTTTTCCGGCCTGCCATGCATAGCCGATTTTGCCGAAGCCGTTCGAATCTATATTTGCGCGAACAACATTAAAGTCAGCACACCAGCCGGCACTTGAATTGTCAGCACTTGAAGTACCAACAACCTCACCAGTCGAATCGAAAAATTCATTCTTA
>JAESQU010000158.1 GCA_016764995.1 SAR324 cluster bacterium
CCGGTACTGTGTGGCAGTGCCTTTAAAAACAAGGGGGTACAGCAACTGCTTGACGCGGTTGTGCATTACCTGCCTTCTCCGCTTGATATTCCTCCAGTACAAGGAGATCATCCGGTAACAAAAAAAGTAATTAGCCGGGAGGCTTCTGCGTCTGATCCATTGTGTGCACTTGCATTTAAAGTCGCGAGCGATCCTTTTGCGGGACAGATGACATTTGTTCGTGTTTATTCAGGGACGTTTGAGGCTGGTAAATCAGCTTTCAATCCTCGTAAACGCAAACAAGAACGGATCGGTAATCTGGTCAAGCTGCACGCAAATAAGCGTGAAGAAGTCACCGCAATAAGTGCCGGAGACATAGGGGCAGTGATCGGAATGGAATTGATCACAGGAGACACACTCTGCCCAAAGGATCATCCGATTGTACTGGAAAGAACACAGTTTCCGGAACCGGTAATTGATCAGGCAATTGAGCCAAAGACGAAAGCTGACCAAGACAAGCTGGAAGACGCGCTGAAGCGATTGATGCAGGAAGACCCTTCGTTCCGGAGTAGAATTGATGCGGAAACAGGGCAAAACATTATTTCCGGAATGGGCGAACTTCATTTGGAAATAATGGTAGCTCGGCTTCAGCGAGAATTCAAGGTTGACTGCAAAGCCGGAACACCACGTGTTGCTTACCGTGAAACGATTACGCAAGTTGCGAACTCAGAAATGCGTTTTGAGAAACCGCTGGATGGCAAAGAACAATTCGCGTTTTGCAGGATCAGCATAGCACCACTTGATGCTGGAGGCGGGTTTGAGTTTGAAAACAAGTTGGCTTCTGAGGAATTACCAACGAAGTTTGCGGAAGCAATCGAAAAGGGAATTCAAGACTCAATGAGCAACGGAGTCCTTGCCGGATTTGCGTTGATTGATCTGAAAGCGACCCTGATCGCTGCAAAATACGTGGAGGAACTTTCTACAGAAGTCGCGTTTACGATTGCGGGAATGAATGTTCTTCGCGCAGGAGTTCAGAAGGCAAAACCAACTTTACTTGAGCCTTCAATGAAGATAGAAGTTGTTTCACCGGTGTCGTTCACAGGTGAGGTAATAGGAGACCTGAATGCTCGCCACGGCCGTATACGCGGAATGGAGGAGCAGGGTGGAATTCAGGTTATTTCGGCTGAAGCTCCGCTTGCGGAGATGTTTGGCTACTCCACCCGTTTGCGTTCGCTCACACAGGGGCGGGCATCATTCACAATGCATTTCAGTCATTATACATCTGTGGCTGAATCAACCAGAAAGGCTCTCACAGGAGAGTCGGTCAGCTTAGGCTGAGCGTAATTTATTAATTAGTCAAAAACAGGAAAAGGAACAGGAGACGAGATGGCAAGAGAAAAATTTGAGCGCTCAAAACCACATGTAAACGTTGGTACAATTGGCCACGTTGACCACGGAAAAACAACTTTGACAGCTGCAATCACAAAAGTTTTGAGCTTGGATGGTTTGGCTGAAGCTAAAGGCTTTGACGAGATTGACGGCGCACCAGAAGAAAAAGAACGTGGGATTACAATCGCAACGTCACACATTGAATATGAGACAGTTAATCGTCACTATGCACACGTCGATTGTCCAGGTCACGCCGATTATGTAAAAAATATGATTACGGGCGCAGCACAGATGGACGGCGCAATACTTGTTGTTTCTGCTGCTGATGGTCCAATGCCTCAAACACGCGAACACATTTTGCTTGCACGTCAGGTTAACGTTCCGTATCTCGTGGTATTCCTGAATAAAGTTGATCAAGTTGATGATGAGGAATTGCTCGAACTCGTTGAGATGGAAGTTCGCGAATTGCTCGACTACTATGATTTTCCTGGAGATGATACACCGATTATCAAAGGTTCCGCATTGGCTGTGATGGATAGCACTGCAACTGATTCCAGTGACGCGTCGTATGCTTCGATTAAAGAGTTAATGGAAGCCGTTGATAGCTTCATTCCTCAGCCCATACGTGATCTTGACAAAGACTTTCTGATGTCTGTTGAGGACGTATTCACAATTTCCGGACGTGGAACTGTAGCAACCGGACAAATTGAACGCGGCATTGTCAAGGTTGGTGAGGAAATTGAAATTACAGGACTCCGTGACACACAAAAAACAATTGTTACCGGTGTGGAAATGTTCCGTAAATCACTCGATCAGGGACAAGCAGGAGACAATGTCGGTATCCTGTTGCGAGGTCTCAAACGTGAAGATCTTGAGCGTGGACAAGTTATTTGCAAGCCTGGGTCAATTACACCGCACACAAAGTTCAAAGGTCAGGTTTATGTCCTTGGTAAAGACGAAGGCGGAAGGCACACGCCATTTTTCACCAACTATCGTCCACAGTTTTATTTCCGCACAACAGACGTAACCGGAATTGTTACCTTAGAAAGCGGAGTTGAAATGGTGATGCCAGGAGACAATGTGGAGGTCACAATTGAGTTGATCAGCCCCATTGCAATGGAAAAAGAAGTGCGTTTTGCAATTCGTGAAGGCGGCCGGACCATTGGTTCGGGTGTCGTAACCGAAGTTATTGAATAAAAAGAGTCTGGTGGTTAAATGGAACAAAAAATAAAAGTTCGTTTCAAAGGATACGACGACAAACTTCTCGACAAAACAATCAGCGAAATTGTTCATACAGTTAAGAGAACAGGCGCAGAAATTGTCGGGCCAATTCCACTTCCTACAAAGACGAACCGCTATACTGTTTTGCGTTCTCCACATGTGGACAAGAAGTCAAGAGAGCAGTTTGAAATTCGTACACACAAAAGACTACTCTATATTTTGGAAACAACCCCGCAGACAATGGACGCTTTGATGCGCCTTGATATTTCTGCAGGTGTTGACATCGCCATCAAGCAAGAAGGATAAGGCCTTTTGAGGCAATAAAACCATGGCAACATTAAAAACCGTAGATACAGGCAATAAAGCAGCAGGCGAAATCGAAATTGATGATTCAATTTTGGATACACCTTACCACCGAAAAGCAGTTTCCGACGTGGTACGTCAGTTTTTAGCCTCAAATCAACAAGGAACACATTCTACAAAAAACCGTTCTGAAGTTTCATACAGTACGCGCAAACTATATCGGCAAAAAGGTACAGGCAGCGCTAGAGCAGGTAGTGCAAAATCACCAATTCGTCGGCATGGTGGAATAATTTTCGGTCCGCAGCCTCGAAGCCATTCATTTAGGTTGAATAAGAAAACCAGGGCTCTGGCAACACGCTCTGTGTTTGCAGAAAAAGTTCGGCAGGATGGAGTGCTGGTTCTTGACAATCTCAACCTTGCTGACAACAAAACTAGAAACCTGAAAGCACTACTGACAAAACTTGAACTGCCCGCAAAGGTTTTAATTGTAACAGATGTGGTGTCGGATAACTTGCGACTTGCTTCCAGAAATCTTCCGGACGTACATGTACTGAGTTACCGAAGCCTTAATGTTTATGAGATGATGCGATACACAAAAGTGATTTTCATCAAAGATGCTCTTGAGGCATACAAGGAAAGGTTGAGCAAATGAATATTTTTGATGTGATCAGAGCGCCAAAAATGTCTGAAAAAACTTTGTCACTAAAAGAAGAAGAAAATCAGTTTGCTTTTGAGGTTGACCCAAGAGCAAATAAAATTCAGATTAAAGAAAGTGTAGAAAAAGCATTTAAAGTCTCGGTCCTGAAAGTTAGAACAATGAATGTTCGAGCCAAAAAAAAGCGTCTCGGACGTCATGCGGGACACAAGTCCAGTTGGAAAAAAGCCCTGGTTACACTTAAGGCAGGTGAAACTATTGAATTTTTTGAAGGTGCCTAAACTAAACGTATAGTATTATGGGAATAAAATTCCACAAACCAACCTCGCCGGGACGTCGGGGAATGAGCGGTTTCATTTTTGAGGAAATCACAACTTCTACTCCGGAAAAAAGTCTGCTGGCGCCTTTAAAGAAAAAAGGCGGTCGGAATAACAATGGCCGAATTACGGTCAGACATCATGGTGGAGGACACAAACGCCGCTATAGAATCATCGACTTTACCAGGAACAAACAAGAAATTCCGGCAAAAGTGGCCAGTGTTGAGTATGATCCGAATCGGAGTGCGAGAATCAGTTTGCTACATTATGTTGATGGTGAGAAACGCTACATTATTACACCAAACGGTTTGAAAGTAGGAGATGTTATTCTTTCAGGAGAAAATGCTGATATCAAACCTGGAAATGCTCTGCCTTTAAAAAATATCCCTGTGGGAACACTGCTTCACTGCATTGAGTTACGACCAGGAAAAGGCGCTCAATTGGGACGCAGTGCTGGAGCATCAATTCAGTTAATGGCAAAAGGCGACGATTACGCTCAACTGAAACTACGTTCAGGTGAAATCAGAAAAGTAAGAATTGAGTGCATGGCAACAGTTGGTACTGTCGGCAATTCGGAGCACATGAATATTAAAAAAGGTAAAGCCGGACGAAATCGCTGGTTGGGGCGCCGACCTACCGTACGTGGAGTAGTTATGAATCCGGTTGATCACCCGCATGGTGGTGGTGAGGGTAAAACGTCAGGAGGACGGCATCCGGTAACTCCGTGGGGTAAACCCACTAAAGGAGCAAAAACCAGAAAGCGTAAATCTACTGACAAATATATTTTGAAAAGGAAATAAACAGTGCCAAGATCATTAAAAAAAGGGCCGTTTGTTGATGCCCATCTGGAGAAGAAAGTCGCGGTTGCCAAAGCCAGCAATGATCGGCGCCTGATTAAAACATGGTCACGCCGTTCGGTTATATTACCGGATTTTATCGGCACAAACATTGCCGTACATAATGGCAACAAATTCATTCCGGTTTTTATTACAGAAGATATGGTCGGTTACAAATTAGGTGAATTCGCTCCTACCCGGACATATCGTGGACATGTCGGAAAAAACGATAAAAGAGCAAAACGCTAATGACTGCCCAAGCAACAGCAAGGAATATAAGAGTAGCGCCAAGAAAAGCCCGTTTGGTTGTCGATTTGATCAGAGGTAAGAATGTCGTTCGGGCAATGGCGCAATTGAGTACATTGCGTAACCGAGCGGCTGAGCCTGTCATGAAAGTATTGCAGTCTGCAATTGCAAATGCAGACAAGCATGATCCAGAGGCTGATGTTGATAACTTCAAAGTAATTACAGCTTATGTAGATGAAGCACGTGCGCTCAAACGTTTCCGGCCTAGAGCAATGGGACGTGCATCAGGTATAAAAAAACGCTCCAGCCATATCACGCTGGAAATCGGAGAATAAGGTCTTAATCAAATTCCCATTTGTGAAAAAGGGAATTCACGTATTTCAAGGTAAACTGTGGGTCAAAAAGCTAATCCAATAGGTCTGAGACTTGGCATTTCCAGGACATGGAATTCCAAGTGGTTTGCAGAAAAAGATTATGCAAGTCAGTTAAAACAGGATTTGGATATACAAAAGTTCGTGAAAGCTCGCCTCAAGCATGCGGCAATTTCAAAAATTGAAGTCGAGCGTACTGCCAAAAAAACCAAAGTAAATATTTTCTCAGCACGCCCGGGAATTATCATTGGTCGAAAAGGAGATGAAGTAGAGCGCTTAAAACAAGAACTTAGCAAGCATACCCCACACGATGTGGTGATAAATATTAAAGAAATCAAACGTCCAGAAATTGATGCGACTTTAATTGCAGAAAATATTGCCAGCCAGTTAGAACGGCGAATTGCATACAGAAGGGCAGTCAAACGTTCAATACAGGCCGCAATGCGGATGAATATCGCAGGTTGCAAAGTTATGGTAGGAGGACGCTTGAACGGCGCGGAAATCGCTCGTTCTGAGTGGGTTCGTGAAGGACAGGTAAGGTTACATACTTTACGTGTTGATATTGATTACGGAGTCGCGGAAGCAAACACAACCTATGGCATTATTGGGGTAAAAGTCTGGGTATACCGTGGAGAAGATTACGGAAAATCTCGTGGAAGACGATCATACAGCTAGGGAGTTATAACCATGTTAATGCCAAAAAGAACAAAGTTTCGAAAACAGATGCGTGGAAGAATGCAAGGTGACGCGCACACAGGTAATGTGATTAGTTTCGGCTCCATCGGACTGCAAGCTATTGGACGCGGATACGTAACCACACGGCAAATTGAAGCAGCTCGAAGAGTAATTGCACGGACATTAAAGCGTGGCGGAAAAACCTGGATACGAGTGTTTCCGGATAAACCTGTCACCAAGCGACCTGCTGAAACCAGAATGGGAAAAGGCAAGGGAGCAGTAGATACTTGGGTTGCGTGTGTGCATCCTGGACGTGTTCTTTATGAAATTGCTGGAGTTCCGGAAACCATTGCGCATGAAGCACTGCGTTTGGCTGCTTACAAATTGGCTGTTAAAACAAAAATAATTAAAAGGGCTGCAGTATTATGAAGGCTTCTGAATTACGTGCACTGCCGGTCAATGAACTGGAGGCAAAAATGAGCGATCTGAAAGAAGAGTACCTGCGCTTGCGCTGTGGTCACGTTTCACGGCAATTAGCGGATGTACTTATGATAAAAAAAACACGTCGAAATATAGCCCGCTTGAATACAGTGTTGACTGAAATACAGGCGCAACAATCACAAGTGGAAGGCTGAAATGAGCAAACTAAAGCTACAGAGTGGAATCGTTGTCAGTAACAATATGGACAAATCCATTGTTGTAAAGATTGAAAGAAAAATTAAACACCCAATTTACAAAAAGACAATTAAACGCTCAAAAAAATACGTTGCTCATGATGAGAAAAACGAATGTCAAATTGGAGATTTAGTTCAAATTGCTGAATGCAGACCATTGAGCAAGCGAAAGCATTACAGATTATATAAGCGGGCACAATGATACAAAATCAGAGCATTTTGAGCGTCGCGGATAATTCCGGAGCAAAAAGACTGATGTGCATCAAAGTCCTTGGCGGCTCAAAGAGACGTTATGCACGAGTTGGAGATATCATTGTCGCGTCTATCAAAGATTGTCTTCCTCATTCCAAGGTCAAATCAGGAGATGTAGTAAAGGCAGTGGTTGTCCGAACTAAAAAGGAATTCCGACGTAAAGACGGCAGTTACATTAAATTTGATGAAAATTCTGCTGTTGTGATTGACGCAAAGCGTGAGCCGGTTGGAACACGCATTTTTGGTCCTGTAGCAAGAGAACTACGTGCCGGAAAATTTATGCGTATTCTCTCACTTGCTCCGGAAGTATTGTAGAGTTTAGAAATGAAAGCAAATCAGAAAAAAAAGAGAAGACTCACTATTCGTCGGGAAGATACTGTGATGGTGATCTCCGGAAAAGAAAAAGGGCGTACAGGACGTGTAATAACGGTTGATTGGAAACGGGAACGTTTACTGATTGAAGGTGTAAATATGGTAACACGACACACTAAACCAAATTCTGCAAATCAGCAGGGCGGTTTGGTAAAAACAGAAGCGCCTGTACATTACTCAAACGTGCAGCTTTACAACCCTAGTTTGAATAGAGGTGTACGAGTGAAAATCAAAACCAGTGACGCAGGTGTGAAAAATCGTGTCTGTGTAAAATCAGGAGAGGTATTAGGATAATGGCAGAAAGTCACTTGTTGCAGACCTACAAAACGAAGGTCGTGCCGCTTCTTCAAGAGAAGTTTAAATATAAAAACAAGCATCAAATTCCTGCAATCAAGAAAATCTCCTTGAATATAGGTCTTGGTGAAGCAGTACAGAATCCAAAAGTTGTTGAAGCAGCCAGCAAACAACTTGCCTTGATTGCCGGACAAAAACCTGTAATTACACGGGCAAAAAAATCGATTGCGGGATTTAAACTGCGTGAAGATATGCCTATCGGCTGCATGGTTACATTACGGAACCAGCAAATGTGGAATTTTCTTGATAAATTACTTCATGTTGCCATGCCTCGCATCCGTGACTTTCGGGGTATTTCACCAAAGGCATTTGATGGAGCAGGGAATTATACTATTGGTATAAAGGAGCAATTAATTTTTCCTGAACTTGAATTTGATGATGTGGATCACGTCCGTGGAATGAATATTTCTATTGTGACAAGTGCACCTAATGATAAAGAGAGTCTCGCAATGTTGCAGGACTTGGGATTTCCTTTTAGAAAATAGATCTGATGGCAAAAAAATCAATGATCGCTAAAAGCAAGCGTACACAAAAATTTAAAGTACGTCAAAATAGTAGATGTGGATATTGCGGACGTCCTCGTGCTTATTTGAGGAAGTTCGGCATGTGCAGAATTTGCTTTCGGAAAAATGCCAATGCAGGACTCCTTCCAGGAGTTACAAAGGCCAGTTGGTAAAAAATTAAAAAAGATTCTCAATAAAATAATATTATGTCAATGAGTGACCCCGTTGCGGATTTATTAACACGCATCCGCAATGCGAATATGAGAAATAAAGCAAGTTTGGAACTCTTATCTTCCAAAATGAAAGTCAACATCGTCAAAGTGTTGAAGGATGAGGGATTCATTGTAAACTGGGAATTAGATGAAAAAGGTAAAGTTCCGCAACTCCGGATCTGGTTAAAGTATGTTGATGAATTACCGGTAATCCGTGAAATTAAACGTGCCAGCAAACCCGGTCTCCGTCTTTATGCAAAAGGTAAAGATTGCAAACCTGTTTTAAATGGACAGGGAATTTCGATCCTTTCTACCTCAAAGGGAATTATGAGTGATCGTCAATGCCGTGCCGACAATATTGGTGGAGAAGTGCTTTGCACTGTCTGTTAGTCTGAATTCGAAGAGAATATAGAATGTCAAGAATTGGTAAAAGACCCATTAAACTTGTTCCGGGAGTCGAAGTGTCCTTTAATGAACGTCTTCTTTCTGTAAAGGGGCCAAAGGGGAAATTGGAACTTAAAGCCCATCCGGCAATTGAGTTATCAATTGATACAGAAAATATATCAGTTGCTCCTGCTGATCTTAATGCGCCTATGACACCCATGCTTGGGACAACCTGGGCTTTGATCACAAATATGATTCATGGTGTGACTGAGGGTTTTCAAAAACAACTCAACTTAGTCGGTGTCGGTTATAGAGCGGCAGTAAGTCAAAAAATCCTAGAACTTAATTTAGGTTTCTCACATACGATAAAATACCCTCTTCCGGAAGGAATAAAAGCTACTGTCAACGCCAATACCATGATCCTGCTGGAAAGTTCCGACAAACAACTTTTAGGACAAGTCTCTGCGGAGATACAAAAATTCAGACCACCTGAGCCTTACAAAGGAAAAGGGATTTTATTTGAAGGTGTAAAAATTAAGCGTAAAGCTGGAAAAAGTGGTAAAACTTAAAACTCAAGTCACAGTAAGAAATGGATAATGCAGCAAAACGCCTGAAGGGTAGACTAACCAGACACAGGCGTCTTAGAAAAAAAATCTCCGGTACTGATTTGCGCCCTCGATTGGCGGTATTCAGATCTGCACTTCATATTTATGTGCAGGCAGTTGATGATATTGCAGGGAGAACACTGGTTGCTTCTTCAACATTAGGGATCAAAAAGTCCTTGAAAAAAAGCTACACAGGCAACAAAGATGCCGCAAAAGCAGTTGGTGCGGATGTGGCAAAAAAACTTTTAGAAAAATCAATCTCCTCCGTTGTCTTTGACCGCGGTGGTTATGCTTATCATGGACGTGTACAGGCCTTAGCTGATGGTGCTAGGGAAGCTGGCTTAAAGTTCTGAAAACAGGTAAAGCTGAATAAACGGTAAAATAGTGGCAGAAAAACATTCAGAAAAAAATGAGTTGATCGAAAAGGTGATCCGTGTAAACCGAGTAGCCAAGGTGGTGAAAGGTGGACGGCGATTTAGCTTTAGTGCCTTGATTGTTGTCGGTGACGGACGCGGTCAAGTTGGTTTGGGTCTTGGAAAGGCCAACGAAGTTGTTGAGGCAATTCGCAAGGGAGTTGAACAAGCGTCGGCAAGTTTGAAAAAAGTTAATGTGGAAGGCACAACTATTCCACATTTGGCTGTTGGCAGATTTGGTTCCGGAAAGGTTTTAATGAAACCCGCAGAAAAAGGTCATGGAATAATTGCCGCCGGTGCGGTTCGGGCTGTCATGGAAGCCGCAGGAATCATGGACATCAGCGTTAAGTGCTTGGGTTCACGGAATCCAAACAACTTGGTACGCTCTACCCTTGAAGGCTTGTATAATCTAAGAAGCAATGAATGGATTGCCAAAGCAAGAGGAAAAGACCTCGAATATTTAAGCCAGCAATAAAAATGTCCAACAAAATTAAAGTTACACAGATTGGAAGTCGAATTGGCGCAAAAACAAATCAAATTGCCTGCTTGCGTGGATTAGGCTTAAGGAAAATAAACAGCACTGCGGTGCTAGAAAATACGCCGGAAGTTAGAGGAATGATACGGAAGGTAAATCATCTTGTCCGGATTGAGACCGCAGTTTAATAATAAACGGAAACACAATGTATCTCCACGATCTTGAATCAAGTAAATACAAGCCACGAAAACGTGTTGGCAGAGGCCCGGGAAGCGGTAGCGGGAAGAATTGCGGACGCGGACAAAATGGTGCAAAATCTCGTTCCGGATATAAACGGAAGAGAGGTTTTGAAGGCGGACAAAATCCGCTTAGCCGACGATTGCCCAAATTTGGCTTTACAAGTCCAAACAAAGTATATGCTCAGCTGATAAATTTACAAAACCTGGAAGACGCGGTTGCCGTGGAAACAGGAAGCAGCCTTGATAAAAGCAAACTGAAAGAATTGGGTTTTATTAAAAAAGCAGACAAACCGGTAAAGCTTTTAGGCAATGGTGTGCTGAGCAAGAAATTAACTATTGAAGTAGACATGGTGAGTGCAAGCGCTGCTGAAGCAGTTAAAAAAGCTGGTGGAGAAGTGGTAACGACAGGTCCTGGACGACTTTAATGTTAAACATTATTCAGAACATTTTCAGGATAGAAGAATTAAGACAGCGTATTTTCTTCACTCTTTTCATGCTTTTCATTTTCCGTTTGGGGGCACATATTCCGACACCAGGAATAGACGGTGCGGCACTAACGGCATTTTTTGAGGCACAGCAGGGTTCTATTTTACGCTTCTTTGATATGTTTACCGGAGGAGCTCTGGCGCGATTGACTGTTTTTGCGCTGGGTGTGATGCCGTACATCAGTGCATCTATTATAATTCAGTTATTGACTGCGGTATTTCCTTACCTTGAAAGATTATCGAAAGAAGGTGATGCGGGTCGCAAAAAAATTACAGGATACACCAGATACGGAACCATTGTTCTCAGTATAGTTCAAGGCTTTGCCATTGCAGTTGGACTTGAAAGCATGGCTGCTCCAGGCGGGCAACCAATCGTAATTTCTACTTTAAGCCCCTGGGCTTTTCGAGCACTAACTGTCATCACCCTAACTGCGGGGACAGCGTTTTTGATGTGGGTCGGTGAGCAAATAAGTGAACGTGGAATTGGAAATGGAATCTCGTTAATAATTTTTGCAGGAATTGTGGTCGGCATTCCAGGTGCAATCATCAATTCGATTCGACTGGTTCAGGATAATGTGTTGTCACCATTGATACTGGTGATAGTTGGATTATTGATGATAGTGGTAATTTTCCTGGTTATCTTTGCTGAAACTGCATACAGGAAAATTCCTGTACAATACGCAAAACGAATGCAGGGGAATCGGATGTTTGGGGGTCAGTCTTCACACCTTCCTTTAAAAATTAATACGGCTGGAGTAATACCGCCAATTTTTGCATCTTCAATTCTTGCTTTTCCGGCAACCATCACAGGTTTTATTGCAATCCCGTGGGTGCAGGCAATCGGCAGTCAGTTGCTGCCAGGTAGGATGTTGTATAATTTTATGTTTGCCCTGATGATTTTCTTCTTTGCCTTCTTTTATACGGCAATTACGTTTAACCCCGTAAAGATCGCAGAAGAAATGAAGAAGCATGGCGGATACATTCCGGGAATACGTCCTGGCAAAAAAACGGCTGAATATGTGAATTTAGTACTTACACGACTTACTTTTGGGGGGGCAACTTACTTGGCCGTTGTCTGTCTTTTCCCGTATATACTTTTTGACCTTTTTGACATCCCTTTCTTTTTTGGAGGGACAGCACTTTTAATTGTGGTTGGAGTAGGACTGGACTTGGTTAATCAAATTGAAGCCTTCTTGCTGAACCAGAATTATGACGGCTTTATGAAAAAAACAAAGCGACGGCAATTAAAATCCGGTACGTTGCGACTATGATGCAATCAGAAAAATAATATGAAAGTACGATCGTCCGTAAAAAAAATCTGCGACAAGTGCAGAATCATTAAAAGAAAAGGAGTCTTGCGAGTGATTTGCGAGAATCCTAAACATAAACAGCGTCAAGGATAAGAAGGAGCTGGATGGCAAGAATTTCCGGTATTGACTTACCAAATGCTAAAAGGGTGGAAATTGGACTGACCTACATTTATGGTGTTGGCAGAAAAATTTCAAATGATATTTTAAGCAAAGCAAAAATTGATAAGGATGTACGTGTACGTGATCTGAATGACGAACAGGTAAATCAGATCCGCACAATTATCGAAAAAGAATACCAGGTTGAAGGTGATCTTCGACGTGACATAAGTTTGAATATCAAGCGGCTGATGGATTTAGGAAACTACCGTGGATTGCGGCATCGCAAACATATGCCGGTCAGAGGCCAACGGACTAAAACCAATGCAAGGACAAGAAAAGGTCCGCGAAGACTGGCAGTCAGCAAGAAAAAATAATTCATCATAAACACTGAAAAGAGCCGTAACTGATGGCACAGGCAAAAAAGAAAAAAGAGAAAAAAATCGTTGAACAAGGCCGGGTTTATATCAAGGCTACTTTCAATAACACAATTGTGACTATTACTGATACTAAGGGTAATGTAATTGCCTGGTCAAGTACAGGCGTACACGGTTTTAAAGGGTCACGTAAAAGTACACCATTTGCTGCAAGAGTTGCTGCAGATGATGCTCTGAAAAAGGCAGTAGACAGCGGCATGAAAAGTGTCGATGTATTTGTCAAAGGACCGGGCTCGGGACGTGAGTCGGCACTTCGTGCAATTTCCGCACTTGAAGATATGCGTATTACTTCCATCAACGATATTACCCCTGTCCCTCACAACGGATGCCGACCACCGAAGCAGCGGCGGATCTGATTAAAATGTCTTTAATCACAAAACTGTTTGGATGATAAATCATCACTACAGTTTTGTTTTTTTGGTAGAATTAAACCAGAAAACTATACTGGAATGCAGATGTCTGAAATAAATGAAACAATAGAAACAGCAGATCCGGAGGCAGAAACTGCCGTTCCGGAAGATGATCAAATAAATGGAACAAACTTGGATGCTGAAAGTGAAGAAGGCATTGAAGAGGAAAATCCTTTCTTTGCAAAGAATTGGATGTCAATTGCAAAACCGTCTAAATTGCAATTTGAGCCTGATAGTTTAAAAGCAGATTATGGTAAATTCTCAATTGATCCTTTAGAACCTGGATTTGGTGTAACAATTGGTCATTCATTGAGACGTGTTCTCCTCTCTTCAATCAGGGGATCTGCGGTTTTTGCTGTACAGATTGACGGTGTAACGCACGAATTCAGCAACATTCCGGGAATAGTTGAGGACATGGTACAAGTCATCCTCAATATTAAGGAACTGAAAATTGAACAATTTGTTGATGAAATCATTGAACTGGAACTCATCGGTGAAGGTCCTTGTGTAATAAAAGCAGGTGACATTTCAACTTTTGAAAAAGCAAGAATTTTGAATACTGATCTGGTTTTGGCAACTTTGCAAAAAGGCGCAACCGTCAGCATGACCATGTATTCACGTTTCAACAAAGGCTACATCACTTCGGAAGAAAATCAGCAGGAGGAATTACCTGTAGGCACAATATACGTTGATTCAAACCATTCTCCTGTAACCCGAATTAACTATGATGTTGAAAATTCACGAGTTGATCAAAAAACCGACTATGACCGCCTGAATTTTGAATTGTGGACAAATGGTTCAGTAAATCCAACAGACAGTCTGGCCTATGCCGCAAAAATCATCAAAGAGCACATGGACGTGTTTATTAACTTTGATGAAAGCAGAATAAAGGACGAACCGGAAGAAGAAATAGAAGACGAACCATTGAATGAAAATTTGTATCGTAGCGTAAGCGAACTTGAACTGTCAGTCCGCTCCATCAACTGCCTGCAAAACGCAAAGATCGAGACCATTGGTGACCTTGTCCAGAAGAGTGAACAAGCAATGCTCAAAACTAAAAACTTTGGTCGTAAGTCCCTGAATGAAATTAAAGTAATCCTGACAGATATGGGATTGTCGTTGGGCACTACACTGGAAAATTTTGATCCAACGAACAACCCACACGAAAAATAATTAGCACATAAATAAACGATGCGACATTTAAAAGCAGGAAACCGTTTAGGAGTAACTACGTCACATCGCCGTGCAATGATGCGAAACATGGTCACATCTATTCTGGAGCATGGCCAAGTTACCTGCACTTTGGCGAGGGCAAAAGAAGTCCGGAAACCACTTGAGAAAATGATCAGCTGGGGCAAGCAGGGCGATTTGCATGCACGCCGACAGGCATTGCGTTTTGTGAAAAGTAAAGAGGCAATGTCACAGCTTTTTGAAGAATTGGCTGAACGATACAAAGACCGTCAGGGTGGTTATTCCAGAATCATTAAATTGGGTAAGAACAGACTGGGTGATAACTCGGAGATGGCGATTATCCAGTTGCTTGGTAGTGAAAACGATCAATTAAGTGAGTTAAAATCACAGTCTGGGAAAAAGAAAAAGTCTCAGAAAAAAGATAGTACTGTGCTGAAAGAAGTTAGTGAGGAAGTGCAGGCGGAAGTAGCGGTTTCGGAAAATGCAGAAACGGATCCGGATTTAAATGCGTCCGCTGAAAAATCTGAAACAGATGAAGTTAAAGCAGAAACTGCAGCAGTTGAAACAGAAGCAGAAACTAAAGATGAGAGTCCGGCTGAAACTTCATCAGCGAATAGTGATGCCGAAGAAACTCCGGAAACAGCGGTAGCTCCGGTAGAACCAGAAGTTGAAACTAAAGAGGCGGCTCCGGAAGCAGCGGTAGCTCCGGTAGAACCAGAAGTTGAAACTAAAGAGGCGGCTCCGGAAGAAGCTGCTCCAGTGCAAGAAAATTCGGAAGTAGTTTCCGAAAAAGAAGTTGCTGATGAAACTGATGCTGAAAAAAAGACAGCAGACTGAAACTAAAAATATCCCTTCCTTTGACGGGCTCCTTTTTCAAGGAGCCGTTTTTACTCCTTCCATTTCCCCTTTTTCGAATTAACTGTTGTGACGCCAAATCCTGATTCATTATCTCCACCAGCAGAAACGAAGCGAATTTATCTGGAGACGTTAGGTTGCGCCAAAAATCGGGTTGATTCTGAAATAATGCTGGCGAGTCTTAAAAATCACGGATTTGAACTGACGATGGATCCGAAAGTCGCAGAGGTGATAATTGTCAACACCTGTGCGTTTTTGACAGTGGCAAGTGAGGAGTCCATCAACAGGATTCTTGATCTCAGTGATTTCAAAAGCAGTGGAAATTGTGAGAAATTAGTTGCAACAGGATGTTTGACTCAGCGTTATCAAGATAGTCTTTCAAAACAGATTCCGGAATTGGACGGAATGCTTGGTTCAAACGGATTTGAACAGATTCCGGAACTTGTTCATTCCATGTACGAAGGTTCCGGGCACTCACAAGTATCTCTGCATAAAAAACCTCATTACAAACAATTTGAAGAACAGGCACGGATACAAACAACACCGCAACATTTCGTCTATCTGAAAATTGCGGAAGGCTGCTCCAACATGTGTTCGTTTTGTAACATCCCTTCATTAAGAGGAAATTTCAGTAGTCGTTCTGTCAATTCTATTGTAACGGAAATCCGCAGTCTCACTGAAAAAGGAGTTAAAGAAATAAATTTAATTTCTCAGGATACCTCATCTTACGCCAAAGATTTTAAAAACAATACCGGACTTGCAACACTCTTAAAAAGTATCAGTAAAATTGAAGGAGATTTCTGGATCAGACTTTTTTATTGTTACCCCAACACTTTCACTACAGAGGCTCTGGAAATAATTGCGGGTGATACTAGATTTTGCCGCTACCTGGATATGCCTTTTCAACATATCAATGATGATGTTCTGAAAGCAATGAACCGAAAAATTGATCGCGCCCAAATTGAAAATAAGATGCAGGAAATCAAATCATATCTTCCAGACGCAGCTTGGCGTACCACCTTCATTGTTGGATTTCCGACTGAAACTGAAGAGAATTTTGAGGAATTGCTTGAATTTGTTTCAACAGGACATTTTCAACATGTTGGAGTTTTTTCATATTCCCATGAAGATAACATCCGCTCCGCAAAATGGGGTGATCCTATTCCAAATGCACTTAAACATGAGCGTCGAAACAAACTCATGGAGGCACAACAACAAGTCAGCTGCCAGAGGAATAAAGACTACATAGGCAAAAAAATGAAAGTTCTGGTGGATGGCATCAGCGAAGAAAGTGAATTGCTGCTTCAAGGCCGGAGCGAATTTCAAGGTCCGGAAGTAGATGGTCTTGTTTACATCAATGAAGGGACAGCTCGTCCGGGAACTTTCCAGAATGTTGAAATTACCGAAGCACACACTTATGATTTAATTGGACGCATTGTCTGATATAGTGTATTCTCCATGAATAAAATATTCAGGACGTAGCAGCAAATATAATTTTCAAATTCATAAAATAACTTGGTATGTCTGGACACAGTAAATGGAGTACAATAAAGCATCGCAAAGCAGCGCAAGACGCAAAGCGTGGAAAAGCTTTTACAAAACTGATTAAAGAACTTACCATTGCGTCAAGAATGGGAGGAAGCGAGCTTGATGCAAATCCACGGTTACGAACTGCTGTCGCCAATGCAAAAAGCAATAGTATGCCCAAAGACAATATCGACCGTGCCATCAAAAAAGGTGCGGGAGAGTTGGACGGAGTAATTTATGAAGAAATTATTTACGAAGGTTATGGCCCTCACAATGTGGCGATTATTGTTGAAGTAATGACTGACAATCGCAATCGATCCATTGCCTCTGTACGACATGCCTTCAACAAATGCAATGGCAATTTAGGTCCAGCAAATTCTGTTCAATATATGTTTGACCGGATCGGCTCAATAATGGTTGATAAGAATGTTATTGATGAAGATTCGCTGACAGAATTAATTCTGGAAGCAGGCGCAGATGATATCAATACCGAAAATTCAGACGAGTTTCAGGTCATAACCGCACCTGCTGATTTTGATGCTGTCCGTTCATATCTGGAGGAAAAGGATGTTGCCATGCTTAGTGCGGAAGTGATCTGGAATCCGCAAAATCGTGTTGAAATTGATGAACTTAAAAAAGCGGAACAAGTAATAAAACTGATTGATATTTTGGAAGATGATGATGATGTGAACAGTGTTCATTCCAATTTTGACATCAGCGAAAACGTAATGGCGGAACTTGGTTGATTCTCTGCGTATTTTAGGAATAGATCCCGGAAGCAGAAAAACAGGTTACGGACTGATAGAACATTCGGGAAACCGCACACGTCATTTAGCCAGTGGGTTTATACGGCTAAATGCAAATGATTCTCTTGCGGACCGTTTGTTAATGCTTTCCAATGAACTGGGAAAATTGATTGGAGAATTCCAACCGGATTGCGGAGCAGTAGAAAAAATATTTTATGCTAAAAATGCTCAGTCCGCGCTTACTTTGGGTCATGCACGCGGGGTGATTTTGCTGAAATTTTCAGAGCGCCAATTACCTATTCATGAATATCAAGCTTTGAAGGTAAAACAAACGGTAGTCGGTGTGGGGCGTGCAGAAAAATCTCAAGTTCAGCACATGGTCAAAATTCTATTGAATTTGAAAAACGCACTTCAGGAAGATGAGGCGGACGCACTTGCCGTTGCAATCACACATGCCCATTTGGGGCTTTCCCGAAATCAGTTACATTAACTTAATTCTCGGCCTGAACCGAACCTACATAAAGCAACCTCTCTCATGATCGCTTACCTTGAAGGACAGATTTTACTTTCAGGAGCAAATTTAATTGTTCTCAAAACATCAAGTGGCGTAGGTTACGCGGTTCACGTTTCAACACAAATTGCTGAAAAGGCAACTCCGGAAGAATTCCTGACTTTGCATATTTATACAAATGTCAGAGAGGATGATTTGTCTCTGTATGGTTTCGAAAATATAGAGGAAAAAGAGTTATTTATAATGTTGATAAAAACTTCTGGTGTAGGTCCGAAGTTAGGATTGGCAGTGCTTTCAGTACTTTCTCCTCGTCAAATCATAGACGCGGTTCACATGAGCAGCACCGAGAGTTTTAGTCAGGTTCCCGGAATTGGCAAAAAAACTGCGGCAAAGTTGTGTCTTGATTTGAAAGATCAATTGAAACGCCACCCAATTTCTGGAATTGATTCAGGACTTGGGACGAGCTCTGAAACAGGATCAACTCTGGCAGGAATGGAAATTGACGCGGTTTTTTCTGCCTTGAAAAACCTTGGTTATTCTGAAAAGGAAATCTTGGCCGTTCTCAGGGAAGCTGGAAGTCCCGATTTGCCTTTTGAGCTTAGACTGAAAAAAGCACTTTCATTATTGACTCCATTGCGTTAGAACAGAAGAGCATATTTAAAACTACTAAACAGGAGGAACGATGGCAAACCTTAACAAAGCAATGTTGATTGGAAGATTGGGACAAGACCCAGAAATCCGTTATACTCAATCCGGCAGTGCGGTAGCGAATGTTACCATTGCAACTAACGATTATTGGACTGATAAGCAGGGTGAAAAACAGGAACGTACTGAATGGCACAGTCTTGTGTTGTGGGGAAAACTTGCTGACCTGGCACAGTCTTATTTGAAGAAAGGCTCTCAAATCTATGTTGAAGGACGTTTACAGACCAGAGACTGGGAAGATCAACAGGGCCAGAAGCATTACAAAACTGAGGTTGTAGTCACAACCATGCAGTTTCTAGATTCAAAAAATACTGAAAGTGGCAGTTCCCCAGATTATTCAGCAACTTCAGAGCTGCCGCCTACTTCAGCTCCAGTTGATTCTGTGAAGTCTAATGAGGCTCCTGAGGGAGACGACTACATCAAAGATGATATTCCTTTTTAGTTCTGACTACAGGATACATCTTGCTTAAACAGCTAAATTACAGTACATGGACGAATTGTAATTTGGGTCTCGCAAAATTATTATTAAGGCCCCAACACAACTCTCCAATTTTGTGTAAAGTCAGTATTTTCTTTATTGACCGCACTATGTCCCAAGTCCCAAAATAATACAATTGCACAAAATTCTGCTGCTATGCCATTCAAGAAGTTTTACCTTAAATCAGCTAACTTGGCTACGATGTTAGCAAGCATAAAGTTGGACTCATTATTTGCGGAAAAGCGGCATAAAGGGAAATTTAAACAAAATCAAATATCCTTCACAATTAAGCTGGAAGATACTGATGTGGAAGTGATTCAGAAGAAAATCAAAAATCTTAACCTACGGGTTTCACCTCCTGAAGGGAAAGTTCGTATTTCCGCCCCCTTACACATGAGTCAGGAAAAGATTAGTAAATTTGCAGTTGCAAAACTTGATTGGATCAGAAAACAACAACAAAGGATTCTAAATAAAGTTCGTCCAATTTCCGACCAATATTTAAATAATGAAACTCATTTTTTCGGAGGCAACAGCTATCCTTTAAGAATAATTGAAACCAACAAATCCCCGTTTGTAGAGTTGATTAACAATGAGATATTGCTAAACATACAAGCGGAAGCCGATACTGAAAAAAAGCGGTCAATCTTAAATGAGTGGTATCAACAACAACTTCTGCAGTTAATTCCACCTCTTATCAACAAATGGGAAATTATCTTAAATGTTTCTGTAGAAAATTTTTACATTCGCAGGATGAAAACCAGGTGGGGCAGTTGCACACCTAAAACACGCAGAATTCGTTTCAATCTGGAGTTGGCCAAAAAGTCAACTCAATGTCTGGAATATATAGTTGTTCATGAATTAGTACATCTGCTGGAAGCAAGTCATAACAGCAGATTCAAGGCTTTGATGAACCAGTTTTATCCTGACTGGAAACTCTACCGGAAAGAGTTGCATAGTTTGCCGATTGCGTCATAATTGCCGGGTAAATAAAGTGTTTGCGTAAAAAATTAATGTTTTAAAAATATTGTGCGAATCAAAAACATAAAAGTTTCAGGATTCAAATCATTTTGTCATCCTGTCAATCTAAAGTTCAAACAAAACGGAATTACTATTATTGTCGGCCCAAATGGCTGCGGCAAAAGCAATGTTGTTGACGCCATTCGCTGGGTACTTGGAGAACAGCGAATAAAGCACTTGCGGGGCGGGGCCATGGAAGACGTAATTTTTTCCGGAAGTTCCCTTCACAAACCTTCCGGAATGGCTGAAGTATCATTGACCTTCACCAATCCCCAAAGCGACACTCTTCGCCAATATGCAGATTACACAGAAATTGCGGTTACGCGTAGACTATTTCGTTCAGGTGACAGTGTTTACATGATCAATAAAACTCCGGTGCGCTTGAAAGATGTACGGGAATTATTCATGGATACAGGAATTGGAGGAACAGGATACTCGATAATTGAGCAGGGGCGTGTTGAAGAAATAGTCAGCGCAAAACCAATTGATCGCCGGACATTGATTGATGATGCGGCAGGTATTGTCAAGTTTCGCTTCAAACGTGAAACGGCAGAAAAACGATTGGAGGAAACAACACAAAATCTACTTCGTGTGACCGATGTGCTGGGTACGCTTGCCGAACAAGAGGATGGTTTGCGGGAGCATGTTGAAAAGGCAGAAAGATATTTGGCGTTGCAGGAACAGAGCAGCCTGCTTGAGCGGCAGCATCTTAGTTTAAGTTTGCGTCAAGCCGCTAAAAATGAGGACAATGCACAAGTTTTGTTACAAAGTCAACAACAACAACAGCAGGACTTACAAAACGAAAAGTCTGTTGTTGAAACAGAAATGGAACGTCTGAAGTTAGAGCAAATTCAACGTGGTACAAAGGTTGGCGAACGGCGCGAAGAACTTTTTCAAAAAGAACAAAATATTCAGGAAGCTGAAAATCAGCGTGAACTTGAAAAACAAAATTTGCAAAATGTCAGTGAACAGCAGCAAGGGCAAGTGACTGAACTTGCAGAACTAAAACAACAACTAGCTGAAAGAGAAAAAGAAAGAGCAGAAATCGAAACGCGCCTCAAGGAATTGGCAGAGCGTTTGGGGGCAATTCAGGCAAAACTGATCAATATAGAAGAGGTTCGCGCTAAAGAAAATGAGACTCTCCAATTTGCCACTGAAGGCGCTGCAACACTGCAGAAACGGCTGTTGACAGTACACACTGAATTAACAAATCAAACAAATCAAAAGAATTTTCTAAATGAAAGACTGGAAAATCTTACAGAACGTCAGCAACGGCTTCAAGACCAGCAACAATCTCACAAAAATCTTCTACAGGAAGTAACACTTCAAGTTTCGGACGGTGAAGAACAAATGGTGACTATGCGTCTGCAGAAAGAAGAATTATCCGGACAACTTTCAGAACTTGAAAGTCAGCTTGAAGATCAGCGTTTGAAGCTGGTTGATGAAGAAAAACAACTCGAAGATTTGCGCTATCAACAAAGCACGGCACAATCTCGTATTGAGTCATTGCAACAAATTCAGACACACTATGAAGGATTTAGTGATAGTGTTAAAAATTTCATGCAGCTAATGCAGGAGAATCCGGAAACAAAGAAAAAATTTGGTGTAGCCGGACTTCTCGCAGATTTTATTTCTGTTCCTGTGGATTTTTTAGCTTTGGTTTCTCCGGTCATGGCTGAGGTTCTGGATTGGGTGTTGATCGAACGTGCAGAGGCGCTTCCCCAGCTTGAATTGTTTTGTACAAAAAATGAATTGGGACAACTCACGTTTGTGGCTTTAGATCATCCTGCGTCAGTTCCGGAAAACGGAGGCAAAAAGGGAACTCCTTTTTCAGAGATGCTCAAGTTCAAGGAACCTTTTCAAGAGTGGGGTGAAAAGTTTTTTTCACGCTTTGCATTGCTGAAAGATGAAAAATCCTTTTGGAGTGAAACAGAAATAAACTGGCCGGAAACACCCGAAGAGTGGCTCTCAAATTCCGGAATCCGGCTTTCAAATTCAACAGTCAGCATGGGACAAGTACAATCAGGATCGTTGGGCTTTTTGGAGCGCCAGCAACAAATTGTTGATGGTGAAAGCTATGCCGAGGAATTAAACAAAAAGATAAAGAAATTGGAAAGTGAGCTCGAAATTCTGCAAAAAGGATATGAGGCTTTGAAGGAAGAACAAGAATCCTGTGAGGAAGAGTCACGCAAATTGGATTTTTCGTTACTGAGCTGCAACAAAGAACTGGAACACCACCTGTTGGAAGAGCGCAGAATGCAGCAAACTGTTTCACAAATTACACAAGATTCAGCAAGCATGCTCGCGGAGATGGACTCTTCAATGCAGAAAGAAAAGATTGCCGCTGAAACAATTATCTCTCTGGAAAAAGAACGTACTGAATTGGAAGGAAAAACGAAAGAACTGCAGGAACGTATCCAACTCCAGCAAAGTCGTTCTGATGCTTGTGCTGAAGAATTACTGAGCCATCGAGTTTCATTGACGGAAGTCACAGAGCAGCAAAAAAATACGGAGGATACCGCAAATCGATTGCGCCGTGAATATACAGAAATTAGTCTGCGGCTTGAACAACTTGAAACAGCCCGTAGTGATGGAAGTTTGCGAATCGAGCAGAGTCAGAAACGTATCTCTGAGATTGATGAATCATTTTCCGGATTACTGGAAGCAAGATCACTCATGAAACTCGAATTGGAGGATGAAATTCAGCTTCACGAACAAAAGAGTGAGGAGCAAACTTTACTTACTCAAAAACTACAGGAACGGCAAGGACTGTTGGAAAACTCTGTGAGTGTCGCTCATCAGGAATCATTAAAGCTGACTGAATTCCGGATGCAGCGGGAGCAACTAGAAAATCAATTGGAGGAAATTACTGAACAAACTCTGGCAGAAATTCTGTCAGGATTGGACATAGAAAATTCTGATATTAAAAAAATGGGTCAAGAATTACGTACACACAAAGTACGTTTAAATGCAATGGGTGCAGTCAACCTTTCCGCACCGGAAGAATATGCGGCCTTGACCGAACGGATTGATTTTTTGAAATCTCAGTCAGATGATTTGCAAAAAGCATTAAATGATTTGAGAGAAACAATCAAGGATATCAATATTGAATCACGTAGACGTTTCAGAAAAATGTTTGATCTGATCAATGAAAATTTCAAAAATGTTTTCAGCTCATTGTTTGAAGGAGGCGAAGCAAAACTGGTGCTGACTGAAGCAGAAGACCTCTTGAATGCGGGAGTTGATATTGTGGCGCAACCACCAGGAAAAAAATTGCAAAACATCAATCTACTTTCCGGAGGTGAAAAAGCATTAACCGCAATTTCATTGATATTTGCAATATTTTTGGTGAAACCAAGTCCATTCTGTTTTCTGGACGAAGTTGACGCGCCTTTGGATGATGTGAATGTGGTTCGTTTCAATCGCTTAATCACAAGCTTGTCTTATGATTCTCAATTTATTCTTATCACCCACAACAAAAAAACAATGGAAATTGGAGACCTTTTGTATGGTGTAACAATGGAGGAGCCAGGAATTTCAAAAACTGTGTCTGTCGAATTTAAAGAAGCATCACGCTTAATTGCCTGAACAAAAAAAGAACAGAAACTTCTGTCCCATGTTCAGTTTTTGACCAATAATTATTTTTTTAAATAGGGCTTACTAAAAATATTGTTTGTCATCCCGGACTTGATCCGGGATCCAGATTTAAAATCAAGTTGAGTACAAGAATTGAGGCAGTTCCCCTGGATTCCGGGTCTATGCTTTGCTTCGCCCGGAATGACAAGGAGTAAATTTTAAATTGTAACAGCCATTTTTCTTATACTGTAATTTTCATGGAAGAAGAACATAAATAACAGATTTCAAGCAATGAAAATAAGTAAAACATATTAAGAGCAAAAAAATGCAGGTTAAAATATTTGAAGGATTTGAAGATTTCAGCAAAGCCTTTGAAGCAGAGGAAGCTAAAGACGTGTCTGGTACAGTACGCGAAATTCTGTCGAATGTTCGTAAAAATGGAGATGCGGCTTTGCGTGAATATACGGAGCGCTTTGATGAAGTTTTGCCTGAATCATGGCTGGTGCCAAAGTCTGCATTGGATGACGCGCTAGATTCACTGGATCATGACCTCTTTCACATTTTGGAAGAAGCCGCAGATAATATCATGTATTTTCACGAGCGTCAGAAAACAGACAGCCAGCTGGATTTCAGTCCGGACGGTACAGTATTGGGCTGGAAAGTAACACCTGTTGATAGCGTCGGAATTTATATTCCAGGAGGACGCGCGGTTTATCCTTCTACTTTGTTAATGAACGTGATTCCAGCCCAAGTTGCCGGAGTGCCGCGAATTGCAATGGTATCGCCACCAGGCGCTTCTGGTTTGCCTCACCGCTTAGTGATGGCCAGCGCAGCATTGATGGGACTTGAAGAGCTTTATGCTGTCGGGGGAGCACAGGCTGTTGGAGCATTAGCCTATGGAACAGAAACGATTCCGCAAGTTGTTAAAATTACCGGCCCGGGAAATGCGTTTGTCGCAGAAGCAAAAAGACAGGTTTACGGAACAGTCGGAATTGATTCATTTGCGGGACCAAGTGAAATAATGGTTGTCTGTGACCGTGAAGATATTCCGGTTGAATACCTTGTACGTGACATGTTATCACAGGCAGAACATGATCCTGATGCTGGCGCAATTCTGGTGACAACTTCTGCAAAACAAGCCAAAGAAGTCGCAAAACGTCTTAAAACCCTCGTGCCTTCACTACCGCGACGTGAAATTATTGAAGCTTCTTTTGAAAATCGTTCCGCAATAATTGTGGCAAAGGATTTGGACGAAATATTTGAGGCAGTTAATGAATTTGCGCCGGAGCATTTGGAAGTTTTGACAAAACAACCTTTTGAGGATCTGCACCGTATTCGCAATGCGGGCGCAATATTTTTAGGTCCAAACACACCTGAAGCAGTCGGAGATTATTTCGCAGGACCGAATCACACCTTGCCTACTTCCGGTTGTGCCAAATTTTCTTCTCCGCTTGGAGTCCAGGACTTTGTTAAAACAAGTTCTGTTATCAGTTATTCTGCTGAACGTCTGAAAAGTCAGGGTGAGCAAATAATTCGTTTTGCAGAGGAAGAAGAATTGTTTTCACATGCGGAAGCAATCCGTGTTCGTTTGGAAAATAAATAAGGTGCAGAACTTCAACTGATCCTATTGGGATTCGATTTCAGGCAACGCTTCCGTTTGCGGCTTTATTTCTTGCTCTTTGCGAGCGATGCTGAGACCCTCTTTTTTTCCAAGTGAAAATGCAAAGAATGATGTTATTCCTATCACTAATCCAATTGCGAAAATATGAAATGTGAAAAGTATCATGTTAATATATGCAGATAGAGACAGGAAAGGACAGAGTGCTGCCGTAAAATCCTATTGGTGAAATAATAGTTGAGCTGATCAAATAAAATAAGATAACGCCAACAAGGGGAGACCAGTCGATACGTGTTCGTGGAAGATAACGCTGAAGAGGAGTGATCAGCGGATCGGCAAGAACATGAATAATCCGCACCAGAGGATTGTTTAAGGAAGGATTCACTAATCCCAGAATGAACCAGGCAATCAGCACGAATATGCAAAAAAACAACAGGCTCTGTACAACAATACTTGTGCCCTGCAACAAGTGGCCTCCGGACTGTAGAAGTAACCCCGCAGCATCCGTCTGTCCCTGAAAAAACAAACTCAGTGAACGTATTTCTGCCGGAATAACAATCTGGGCAAAGATCACAACCAGAATTGAGGCATAAGCACTGAAATGTGCCATCATAACCGGCATCCGCTGTTCACACCAAACCCATAAAGGGCGTGTAACCCTTCCGATCCATTGAACAATTTGATTATGAGGATCGGCACTGACCCAAGTCATCACCACTGCGGCGATGATAATCCATTTGTAAATAAACAGTCCGAAGCAGGTTGCACCAGCAAGCCATTCAAGAAAAGGGGCCATTTTTTTTGCCGGTTTTCAAATCTTTTACAGGAGTGAAAGATTCCCCGCATCCGCACTGATGTCCGGTTTTCAACTGCTCAAAGATAAATCCTGATTCTACCAAATTTTTATCAGAAAAATCAATTTTGAGCGGCCCTAAAATATCAGTAAGCGCTTCGCGGTCTACAACAACAGAAACTTTCCTTGAAAGCATTTTTACATCATTTGGACCAACTTCTTCCGGTGTACTCGATTCCAGCTCATATTTCCATCCGGAACATCCTCCAGGACGTGCACCGATACGCATATACGTATCTTCCAAAGTTGAGCCTTCCGCTTCACACGCTTCTCTAAAAACTTGCGCGGCACGTTCAGTAAGAATGATGGAAGGAAGTGGATTATCTGTTTCCGTAATCATGTATTTCTCTCAGTATTGAGGAATTGAAGAGTCAACATTGATAGACCAACCCTGTATTCCATCCGATACATTGTAAACTTGTTGAAAGCCCTGAGAGGCAAAATATTGAGCGGCTTGTCTGCTACGTTCACCAAGATGGCAATGAAACATCATTACTGTGTTTGGATCCCATGAGTCTAATATTTCCTCAACGAGTTCTTGATCCAATAAAACAGAATTTTCCAGACACGCTGTCTCCCGCTCCTCAGGCGTTCTCACATCCAAAATGCGAATTTCAGGATTTTCTTTCAGAATCGCAGATGCTTCCAGAGCTGCAACTTCCCGTACTTCTGCCGGAGGAGGCGGCGGTGTGATTTCCATGTCCGGAAATGCCTCTGTCAACATTTCCCCAAGTTCACCGTTATTTGACATTTCTTCCACAACATCGGAACCGCCGACAAATTCTTTGTTGATATAAAGTTGCGGAATGGTCTGCCAGTTTGCATAATCCTTGATTCCCTGCCGAATGCTTTCATCAGCAAGCACGTTAAATGATTTAAATGGAACTTTCCAGGAATTCAAAATATCTGTGACTTTTGCGGAAAATCCACACTGAGGCGATTCCGGGGTTCCTTTCATAAATAAAAATACAGGGTTGACCGAAAGCATTTGCTCAATCTGAGACTGTGGATTAGTTCCGGAGCTTCCGGCACTTTCCACATTTGGAGAAATAACTTTGAATTGCATAACGTAACACCGAAAGAACGTTTAAATAAAATAAATAAAAATTGACCGTTATTGGGAACACGAATTTTAATTGCGAAAAAACACAGGACGGCTTCCAAAGAAACCGTACTAACTTGGTCCTGATTGAATTATATTACTGGAAATGAGTGTGTAAGTCAAACATATCTTGCTCGCGGCACAGTTCAAGCTTAACTTTTGGATTAAACTAAAGTTATGAGATTTGCAATGCTCTAGTTTAATATTTTTTAGATAGTTTTTGCCTGCTAAATTCATGGACACAACAAGTATCATTCCAATTTCCGGAGACCATTTTGAGGATTTTATGCTCCTCACAAATCCGGAACACAAATCTTCAAGAACGAAGCACGCTTGGGTTGCCTTGCAACAGCAAATTCAGGCACATGTACCAAGTTTAAAAAGGGTTGATCTGAATCGAATTTGCGTGGACACGATCCGGATGGAATTGCTCATTTTTCCGGTTGTTGAACATTGGAAACGCCCATTGACGTATGCAGAATGGGCTCATATCGACAAGGAGGCAAAACATCTTGAGAAGCAAATGGAGAAGATGCGAAAGTTATCCAGCCTTGTCCGCAAAAAAGATCCACTTGCCTTTCCTGATCTTGCGCCATTGTTTAATAAATTATTTAAGCAAAACCAGGAGTTGCGTAATAACTGGGATACTTTCAAAGGGGCATGGTCAGATTACAAGAAAGATTGGCAACAATTTCAGACAAAGAAAAAACAGTTGCTGAGAAGCAAACAGAAATCTTCCAAATCACAACCGGAACCTTTTCAAAAAGATAGTGCAACTGTTAATGATATTGAAACTCCTGTGTCACCTCCGATGTTTTCTCGTGACCGCTGGCATGCCCTGCGTATCAGTTCAAAAGCCCTTGAAATAGAAGTTCTGCACCAGTGCCAACGTTTTCGGGATGGAAGCGGACAGGAACCGGAAGACTTAAATAAAGAGACTCATCCCGGAGTAAAATTTCTTGTGGAAGAACTCCGGAAAATTTATCTTAAAACACATGGTTTTGAGTTAATTGAAAGAGTAAAATTGGTTCAGCAGCGCAATGATCAACTCATGCAGGAGTTGCAGCCTTTTTTCCCGGAGCCGATTATTTCGGCGGAAATGCGTGCAGAAACAAAACCAACCACTAAACATCGGCATAATTCCTCAGGCAAAAGAAAAAATGATAAATCTTCTGCAACAAATTTTTTACGGAAAATATTTTTTGGCTTAATTTTAATTTTTCTGGGCGCGTTTGTAATATTCTTATTACAAAAGCAGGGGACGACTCCAAGAAAAAATATCATCAATCATTTAAAATTTGTACCAAAAAACAAAACTTTGACCGCAAAAAGCTCGACTGCAAATAAACTTTCTGAGTTAAATATGGATGATATGATGCAGGCATTTGGATCAAACATTCCTGTACAAGAATCTAATGAGCGTTTGAAAAAAATGGTAACGGCGTCGCCTGAAATTTTGGATAATATTGCCAACAGTATTCTTCAGGAAATTGGTAAAAATACAGTGTTTGTTTTCTCGGAAGCGCAGACTTTGTTCCTTTTTTGGAAAGGAAAGCTGGAAGAATTTGCCTCTCCTGAAGATTTAAACAAAAAGCTCAAGCAACTTGAAAAACAATACAAGAATGTTGAATCGCTTTGGAAAAAAATGGGTGACAATGCTCCTGAAAATATAAAAGTGATTCCGGATATTCTCGATGGAAAATCGACTTATGCCTTGGAAATACTGGATGAAAACGGTGATCCAATGAAAGTTTACATGACAGAAGAAGGAGTCCTCTTGCGCCTGAGTAACGGAAAACTTTTGGATAAAACACTCACTCCTCAGGAAGCCACTTTGCGAATTTCTGAATTTTAAAAATTTCCGGAAAATCAACTTAAACTGCGGCTTTACCAATCGAATTCCACAAGGCATAATAGTTACTACCTTAGTACATCAATTTAACAAAATTTCTATTTGATTTGAAAATGGAATTTCTAAAATATCATGCTCTCGGCAATGATTATCTCGTACTCATTTACGAAAATCAGGATTTTCCGGAAGCTGTTCTAACAGAGGAACAAGTCCGTAAAATCTGTCACCGAAATTTTGGTTTAGGCTCAGATGGAATTTTAGTCGGCGGCAAAAGCAATTCCGAAAAATACTTCACACTCCGGATCTATAATCCAGACGGAAGCATGGCTGAAAAAAGCGGAAACGGCCTACGCATTTTTGCCCGTTCGCTTTGGGATCGAAAAATGGTAGCTGAGTCACAGTTTCAAATCATGACATCCGGTGGTCTTGTCAGCGCGCAGGTCGACAGTTCCGGAAATTCTGTTACTGTGGAAATGGGGCGTGTTAGTTTTCAAAGTGACCTCATTCCGGTTAGCGGAAAAAGTCGGGAAGTCCTGAACGAAACCTTGGAAATAAATGGTGAAAAAATAACAATTTGTGCCGCCACCATTGGAAATCCGCACTGCGTGGTTCTTCACCGAAAAATTTATTCGGAAGAAACCAGACGTCTTGGCCCTCAGCTTGAAACGCATCCGAATTTTCCAAATCGTACAAATGTTCAGTTTCTGGAAGTACTGAACCGCAACACAATCCGGATTGAAATTTGGGAACGTGGAGCCGGTTACACTTTGGCTTCCGGAAGCAGCAGTTGTGCTGCGGCAGCCGTTGCGCATCGGTTGGGTTTGTGTGATGATGAAATCAAAGTCTTAATGCCGGGTGGGAAAATAGAGATCACGATCTCCGAAAATTATAACATCACCATGAGAGGCGCGGTCACTCGAATTGGTAAAATGACGCTTGATTCAGCATGCTTTGATTTCGAGATTCCTGCATGATCGAAAGTTTATTGGGAGTTTTTACGGTAGGTTTCCTTTTGGGAGCACCGGCCGGAATTTCTCCGGGTCCAATGTTGGTGCTGATCATTTCGGAAACATTCCGCCACGGAATCCGCGCAGGCGCAAAAGTCGCTTTTATTCCTCTTTTGACTGATTTGCCGGTTGTTTTAGTTTCCGGATTTTTATACGCAGAACTCTCAAACATGGATTTTCTGCTGGGTGCGATTTCCTTGTCTGGAGCAGTTTTCCTCACGTATTTGGGAAGCAGAAGTATCAGAGCCGCCAGCGCCGAAATTCCGGATTTTACCCCCAGGCCGCTCCACCTGAAAGAATTAATGGTCGCAAATCTTCTCAATCCAAACCCATACCTTTTTTGGTTTACTGTGGGAGCGCCGCTGATGGTCCGTTCTTTTCAGCAGACTTTAGAAATGGGTGCTGCTTTCCTAATCAGCTTTTATCTTGGTCTGGTTGGAGTCAAATTTATGCTGGCAATTGTGGCAGGAAAATCCAGAAGTTTTCTGCAAGGCATTTGGTATCGCCGGATCATGCAGTTTCTTGGTTTGGCGTTAATTGGATTTGCGATATTTCTACTTCAAGATGGTCTGAAATTTTTCGGAATTTTGCAGCAAATATAATTTATTCCTCCAGACAGAGCAAAATATTTGCTCGACATACCGGCTGAGTGGCTATAGAATTCAACAAAGAAAACCGTTGAATTCCTAACTCCGCAGCTCAAAAAACTTCCATGACAATTAACATTTCCGCTTTACTTGAATCCAGAACAGCGTGTGAAAAAGAAGATGCTGCGGATCCTTTGCGTAACTGGAGGGCGGCTTTTCACCTCCCGCAGGGTCTGATTTATTTGGATGGAAATTCATTGGGGCCGATGCCAAAAAAGGCGCTGGAACAACTTGATCAAGCTGTCCGGCACGAATGGGCTGAAGAGCTGATAACCAGTTGGATCAAGGCTGGATGGTGGGAGTTGCCGGAAACACTTGGTGAATTAATTGCCCCCGTTGTGGGCGCTGCTTCCGGGCAAGTGATTGTGTCTGACTCCACTTCGTTAAACTTGTTTAAAACCGTCCATGCTGCATTGGGTCTGCGTCCGGAACGCACGGTAATCGTTTCTGAAGCAGACAGTTTTCCGACTGATCTTTACATACAGGAAGGAGTCTCAACTACACGGAAAAACATTCAAAGGCGTTTGTTGGGCTTAGATGGAAATTCACTGGAAGAATTACTTGACGATCATGTTGCGGTTGTTTCATTTTCACATGTAAATTACCGTACAGGTGAACTTTTTCCCATTGAGGAACTTGTCAAAAAAACACATGAGGCAGGAGCGTTATTTGTGCTGGATACCTGTCACAGCGCTGGTGTTTTACCAGTGGAACTAGACCAGTGGGGCGTGGATTTCGCAGTTGGCTGTACCTACAAATATCTGAACGGCGGCCCCGGTTCACCCGCCTTTTTATATGTGGCAAAGCGGCATCAGCAAGCAGCGGTAAATCCACTTTCTGGGTGGTGGGGACACGCACGTCCTTTTGCATTCGAAAAAGATTTTCAAGCCGCAGAAGGCATACGACGTTTCCTCACTGGAAGCCAACCTGTTTTATCGCTCAGGGGACTGCAAGCCGGACTCGAAATTGCCCAAGCGGCTGATCCACAGCAAGTACGTAAAAAAAGTCAGCGCCTCACTCAACTTTTCATTGAGCTTGTTGAAAACCGCTGCGGGGAATTTGACGTGTCTCTTCAAAGTCCAACTGATCCGGAAAAACGTGGTTCCCAAGTCGCTTTTCTTTGTTTAAATGGTTTTTCTGTAATTCAGGCTCTTATTGCCAGAAATATAATTGCCGATTTCAGGGCGCCGGGAATTATGCGGTTTGGTTTTGCTCCACTTTATTTGCGCTACACAGACGTCTGGGATGCCGCGGAAGCTTTGGCTGATGTACTCAAAACAGAAGAATGGCGGGAAGAACGTTTCCAGCAGAAACACGAAGTTACCTAATTCCACTGCTTAAATGAATCATTGTATTTTAAGCAAAGGGCTTAGCTTTCAGTTTCGAGACGTTTAACGCTGGAAAGGATTGTTCGAAAACGGACAAGATCGTTTCGGATAATTCATTGAACGAAATACAGAGTCAGCCCGTTCTTGAATCTCGAATCGCAGCCAAGATATCTTGGGTCGTGGCTTTAGTTTTGATCCCCGGTACATCAAATGGTGAACTTGCAGATTTCTTTTTTGAGGTCAAGGAAAAAGCTGCACCATCTCTTCTGCGAATTTCGACTTCTTCAATTTGCGCTAATTTTAAGATTTCGGCAAAGTTTTGACGAGCCTCAGAATAGGTAAAGACTTTCATGCTAAGACCTTTATATTGAGTTTGGTAGCCACTTTTTGTAAACGCTTATCCAGCGTCATTAAAGGTGCATTCAAGAATATTGCACAGCGCAAAAAATAAGCATCGTAAGCATAGATATCATAATCTAAGGCAATTTTTAGCGAGTGCTGAACATCGACGCCAATCAATCTCACAGGAATAGAAGCCACCGTTTTTTGAGCAGACAAGGCTTCATCATGCGTAACTTGCTTTCGTTTTGTCATTGCCGATAGCGCATTCCCAATTTCGTAAGGTAATATTTCTGGAGCAATGATATTTACTCCGGATGTAAACTGGATGATACGCTTCTTTTCCGGCTCATTCAAAGCAATAGCTAAAAAAATATTTGTGTCTGCAATGATATCCATATTGACAATTGTACAACTAATATATTTTTTTTCAAGAACAAAAAAATAATTTCAGTTAAAGAGGGCTTCCTGAAAATCTTTTTCTTTGTCATCCCGGACTTGATCCGGGATCCAGGTTTTAATTCAAGGTTAATTGAAGAATTGAGACAGTTCCCCTGGATTCCGGGTCTACGCTGTGCTTCGCCCGGAATGACAAGGAAAGTATTTAAATTATAACAAGCCACCTCATTTCTCCTGAAAAACTGAATTCATTTTTGTTTTTTCTGGATTATTGATTCCAATGTTGATTATGATACAACTATCATTTCAACCTTAAATTAACATTCAGCAGCAAAAAATGATTGAATCCCTGTTTGCCAGAATTGATTCCAAGCGTGAAGAGTTGGTTTCGTTCACACAAGAATTAGTCCGTATACCTACGATAAATCCACCAGGCGAGGACTACGCAAGATGCGCTGAATTTCTCGGCCAGCGTTTGGCGAAAAGCGGTTTTTCTATACTTTATGAACGAGCGAGAGACACTCCTGGCGATTCGGATCGTTACCCCCGCAAAAATGTAATTGCGCGTTTTGAAGGCAAACATTCCGGACCTTGTGTTCATTTTAACGGACACCTCGATGTTGTCGTGCCTGGGAAAGGCTGGACGGTTGATCCATTTGAGGGACTGGTGCGGGATGGAAAAATTTACGGCCGCGGCACTTGCGACATGAAAGGCGGGCTCTCCGCCTCCGTGATTGCAATGGAGGCCATTTTGGAAGAAGATATTAACTTTCCAGGCGCAATCGAAATTTCCGGAACAGTTGATGAAGAAACAGGCGGATACGGCGGAGTTGCTTTTTTGGCGGAAAAAGGATTCTTCTCAAAACCACGGGTGGATCATGTGATAATTCCGGAACCTTTGAATGTGGACCGAGTCTGTCTTGGACACCGCGGAGCATGGTGGGCGGAAGTGGAAACATTCGGCAGAATCGCGCACGGCTCAATGCCGTTTCTAGGCGATTCCGCCATCCGGCACATGAGCGCGTTTTTGGAACTTCTTGAGCAAAAACTATTTCCTGCACTGGACCAAAAGCAAACCCGAATGCCGGTTGTTCCGGAAGGTGCGCGGCGTTCCACTTTAAACTTACAGGCGGTTCACGGCGGAGAGGACGAATCATTTTCGGGAATGCCAAGTCCGCTCGTTCCGGATTCGTGCCGGCTCATCATGGACAGACGATTTTTAATTGAAGAAGACATCATGGAAGTCAAAGCGGAAGTCACAGATTTATTAGCAGAACTCGCTGATTCTCGGCCGAATTTTCGTTACCAAATCCGTGACATTATGGAATTTTTACCCACGATGACCGATGCAAACGCACCAGTCGTACTTGCTGTCAGCGCTTCCATCAGGGAAGTACTGGGCAAAACAGCAGAGCATGTCATTTCTCCCGGAACCTATGATCAAAAACATATTGCCCGAATCGGACATCTTCACGACTGTATTGCTTACGGTCCCGGAATTCTTGACCTTGCGCACCAGCCGGACGAGTACATTGTGATTGACGATATGGTAGCTGCGGCCAAAGTCATGGCGGCATCAACACTAAAGTTACTCGGAGTCACTGTAGAATCTTAGCAGTATTGGGAAAGCACGCTTCTTTGTCGATTAAGTGTCAATTTTGTGATTTCGATATTTGGATTTTAATTTGGTTGTCATTTTCACTGCTAGTTCTTCTCTAAAAACTACAAGCAACAGAAAATATAAAAAAGCGGAACCTACCAGTAGAGTCAGAAAGACTATCCAGTTATCAAAAAGAAAAGGGCCTTTTTCCCATGATCCGTATCCAGCAGAAAACCAGGCAAAACCAGCCATGCCAACTGAAGCTAACATATATAAAATAGCTGAGCGCAAGGGCCACCATTTTTTTCGTAATTCCGTTTCTTTCCGCAAAAAGAAGGTCAACAGTATCCACTGAAACCAAGTTCCTGCGGCCAGTCCCAAAGCAAGACCGAAAATTTCAAGACTTTGGCTCAACCACCAACCTAAAATTCCTGTCAGCAAAATACTGAAAATAGAAACTTTGACTGGAGTGCGGGTGTCTTTAAGCGAGAAAAATAACGCTGTCTGCAGGCGAATCATCGCCACTGCCGGAATGCTCAAAGCAAATGCCTGCAGCGTGAGCGCGGTATTTTGAACGTCGCTCCAAGAATATGCGCCATGGAAATAAAGCATTGCGACTATCGGTTCCGCGGCAATGGCCAAACCGACACTGGCCGGCACGACAACCAATAAAGTAGTGGACATGGTAAAGCGCAGATTGTCACGAATTTTATTCCAGTTTTCGCTGGCAGTATGTCGGCTTAATTCCGGAAAGCTCGCAGTGGTTAAAGCAAACGCAAACAGCCCTAATGTCAATTCCGAAAGACGGCTGGCGTTGTAATAATGTGTGACTTGACCAGTCGGCATGAAACTGGCGATGTTGCGCAGGACAATGATATTGATTTGATAGACTGCCACACCCAGCAATGACGGTCCAAGCAGTTTCAACAGCCGTTGAATATTTTCATCATTGAGGAAGAATTGCGGTTTTAAAGCTTGACCGACTTTCCTCAGCGATGGTATTTGAATTATTATTTGCGCGATTCCGCCCAAAATAACACCAATTCCGATGCCGATAATAGGCTCATCCAACAGCGGCGAAATTCCAAAAGCGGCAGCGATAATTCCGAAATTTAATAAAATCGGCGCTGCGGCCGGAGCCGCAAAACGGCCTTCCGCATTCAGAACACCCATCGCCCAGGCGACCAGCGAAACAAAAATCAAGTACGGAAACATGACTCTGGTCAACAGCACTGTTAACTCAAACTTTTCCGGATTTGAGGCAAAACCTGCCGCAAAAAGAAAAACCAATTGAGAACTGAAAATAATTCCTAAGCCTGTCAGTATGGTGGTTGCGGCCAGGACGAGACCTAAAGTTTTTGCCGCAAAATCCCTTGCTGCTTGCGGATTTTTACGGTCACGGATTTCTGTGTAGAGAGGCAGGAAAGCCAGAGTCATTGAACCCTCGGCAGTCAGGCGGCGCAGAACATTTGGAATGGTGAATGCCTGCACGAAGGCATCCGTAATCCAACCTGCACCAAAAACATGGCAATCACCAAATCACGTACTGCGCCGAGAATACGCGAAAACAGCGTAAAGATTGTGACCGTCCGCGCGTGTTTAAGGATGCGTCCGGACTCCTCAGGATTTTTTTTCAAAGGAATGGATGTCAAGTAGTTCAATGTTGACAGAATGGACAACGACTTTCAGCCCCGGAAGACTTCGAGTCAGCTCCCAAAAATCGCGGACTTTCCGAGTTCTGCTTCAATTTCAAGCAGACGATTGTATTTGGCAATGCGCTCGCTGCGTGATGCCGAGCCTGTTTTTATTTGACCACCCGCCATTGCTACAGAAAAATCGGCCATAAAAGTATCTTCTGTTTCACCGCTGCGGTGCGAAATTATGTAGTTCCAGCCGGCTTTCTGGCAAAGCTGAATGGTGGCAACAGTTTCAGAAACGGTACCAATTTGATTGAGTTTGATCAGCACCGCGTTTGCTGCATTTTTGTTTATCCCTTTTTTAACAAATTCTGTATTTGTCACAAACAAGTCATCGCCGACAATTTGGACTTTTTTGCCAAGTTCTTTTGTAATGGCAGAAAAACCATCCCAATCATGTTCATCCATCGGATCTTCTATAGAGACAATAGGATAATTTTCCACCATGTTAGCGTAAAATCCAAGCATTTCTGTGGAATTTTTTGTACCCTGTCCAGACTTAAAAAAATCATATTTCCCATTTTTATAAAAGGACGACGCGGCGGCATCCATGGCAAGAGAAATATCTTTTCCAGGTACAAATCCGGCAGCTTCAATTGCCTCAATTATAACTTCGCAAGCTTCTTCATTACTTTTAAGATTTGGCGCAAAACCACCTTCGTCACCGACACTTGTGGCATAACCTTTTTTAAGAAAAATCTTTTTTAGTGCATGAAATGTTTCCGCTCCATAACGCAGTGCTTCGCGGAATGTTGGTGCGCCAATCGGCATTACCATGAACTCCTGCAAATCTACGCTGTTGTCTGCATGTTCTCCGCCATTAATTATGTTCATCATCGGCATCGGCAAACGGAATCCGCCCACACCGCCAAGATAAGCATAAAGCGGAAGATTGTGCGCATTTGCTGCCGCAACTGCGACTGCCATGGAAACGCTGAGAATCGCATTTGCGCCCAAATTACTCTTCGTCACAGTGCCGTCCAGTTTGAGCATCATCCTGTCAATTTCCGCCTGCCGATCTGGAGTCATTCCCAACAGTTCCGGCGCGATTTCCATATTTACGTTCTCTACTGCTTTGAGCACACCTTTTCCGCTGTAGCGGGTTTTGTCACCATCCCTCAGTTCAAGTGCTTCATTTTCTCCAGTTGAGGCTCCAGACGGAACAGAGGCGGTTCCGCTAATTCCGTTTTCAAGTGTAACAGTGGCGCGAATTGTTGGATTTCCGCGTGAATCCAAAATCTCCATGGCTTTAATTAAAATTATTCGATCTCTCATAAATTATTTTTTGCTTTGGTTTTATGATATTCAAAATTTTTTTTGGCATCTATATAAGTATCACTCATCTAAAGGCGCTTCAATCTAAAACATGGATTTCCCCTTTTACAATACTTTGTGAATGAAATTCTGTAATGGCCTCGGTTTTAAAATAATCAGTGGATAGCGGAATCC
>JAESQU010000159.1 GCA_016764995.1 SAR324 cluster bacterium
CTCCTGAATAGGATGCAGTTCTCCGTTTGTTGCCATTCCTTCAATAGTCTTAATTTTCGCACCATCACATTGCACTGCAAGCAAAGTGCAGGATTTTGCTGTCTCGCCATTTACGAGAATCGTGCAGGCTCCGCAACTGCTTGTATCACATCCAACATGTGTTCCGGTCAGCCGCATGTTCTCACGCAAATGCTGAACAAGAAGCAATCGTGGTTCCACATCATGCTCGTATGCGGTGCCGTTTACTGTCATTGAAACTTTCATTGATATCTTCCTCTAAAGAAAGTTAATAATTTGCCGTAGTGGCGGTTTAAACTCTTTTTTAAAATTGACCATAGATACTATAACTATCACTTGTAAAATTCTATGTCAATTTTTTTTTCACAATATCTTGATTAGCCTGTAAAAAGTCCTAAAACCGTATCATTTCGAACGCAGTTAGAAATCTTGCAGAAGTCAAACACTAATATCATTAAGATTTTTCCTTACGGTCAAAAACGACTGTGTATCTTTCAGACTTGAAACGAAACCGTCATAGCTTAATCTTCACATCTTATTTAATCCGCCCACGCAGTTCATGTTTTTGAATCTTTCCTGTCGCGGTTTTTGGCAGTGGTCCGAAAATGATTTTTTTAGGTTTTTTGAAACGTGCCAAACGTTCTGTACAGAATTCAATCAGTTGTTGCGCATCAGTGTTTTTTCCTGTTTTCAACTCAACGAAAGCACAGGGAACCTCCCCCCATGTTTCATCCTGCATGGCAACAACCGCAGCTTCGTTGATATCAGGATGTTGATATAAAACATTTTCAATTTCAACAGAAGAAATATTTTCTCCACCTGAAATGATAATATCTTTTGCCCGATCCTTTATCTGGATGTAACCATCTTCGTGAACAACCGCCAAATCACCGCTATGAAACCAGCCTCCGGAAAATGCTTCTGCGGTTGCCTTTTCGTTGTTAAGATAGCCTTTCATCGTGGTATTTCCGCGCATGACAATTTCACCAATTGTGTTTCCGTCTGCAGGAACCGGAACTTGAGTTTGAGGATCGATCACCTTGACTTCTTCCATCGTTGGAAAACGAACTCCCTGACGCGAGAGAAGTTCAGCTCTGCGATCTTCACTTTTTGTCTTCCATTCAGCCTGAGGTGCAGAGAGCAGGATGTGACCGTATGTTTCAGTTAAACCGTAAGTATGCATGACTTCGAAACCAAACTTAGTCATATTTTCCAGAACTTTTGGAGGCGGAGGTGCACCTGCGGTCATGACTTTTATCGAACGCTCAAAATGCTTTTGTTCTTCAGGAGGTGCGTTAGCCAGCATATTCAGTACAACTGGAGCACCAGCGAAATGTGTAACTTCATGTCTTTCCAGCAAATCAAAGAGCAACTTCGGGCTGAATGCACGCATGCAAACTACCGTTGCCGCCAGCAGAGTCATGGTCCAAACGTGACACCAACCGTTGCAGTGAAACATCGGAACGCAATAGAGATAACGCGGATGATTTGGCAATTCCCAGCCAGCGGCAGTTCCCATGCTCATGAGATATGCTCCTCGATGGTGATAGACCACTCCTTTTGGTTTGCCGGTTGTTCCGGAAGTGTAGTTCAGCGAAAGCGCCTGCCATTCATCCTCTAAAGGTGGACAACTGAATTCCGGATCACCTGAAATTATCAACTCTTCATAATGTTTTACCTCAAGTTCCACATCCGGTTTTTGCAACGCCGTTTCGTCGTCAATCAAAATAAGGAGGGGTTTTTGCTTTGTCTGTTGAAGAGCCTTTTGTGCCAACGGCAGGAGTTCACGGTCTACGATCAGTACTTTAGCCTCACCAAAGTCCAGGATATAAGCCAGCGTTTCCGCATCGAGTCTGGTATTGATGGTATTCAGAACCGCACCCGTCATCGGCACAAAAAAGTGTGCTTCAAACATCTCCGGAGTATTGAAAGCCAAAACCGCAACCGTATCTCCTTTACCGATTCCAAGTTCTGTTAAACTTGAAGCCATGCGCAAACAGCGCTCATAACACTGCCGCCAGCTATATCTTCTAGTTCCGTAAATTATAGCTTCTCTTTCGCCATAAATTTCCGCTGTACGCTGCAGAAAAGAGATCGGCGTCAAAGGGACATAGTTTGCGGGGTTTTTCGCAAGTGCCTCGTAGGCTTCTTTCATAAAAACAATCTCGCTGTTCGTTTCAAATGCAATAAATTTTTCTACAAGTTTTTCGTTCCTGAACTTGGATTATTGACAATAACTTTTCAATCCAAGCGTTTCAAAATTAAAAGGCAGTTCCGTCATTCTTGCAGACACTTCACCTGAGGTGGAAATTACTTGCAACTCCTGTTTTTCAGCAATACAGTTGATGTCACACCTTGCAAATGCGAGGTGTGCTAAATATTTTGGTGACCATGTATTGGAAGTTATCACTCCAATTTTCTTGCCGCCACTAAATAAGCGCATGTCTGTCAACTTGACTTGCCGGTCAATCACGATTCCCATGAGCTTGGTTTTTGACTTTCTGGTGCGTAGTGCATCGATGCTCAAGCTTTCGATATCTGCTTCCAGACTGACGTACTGATCAAGCCCGCATTCAAACGGTGTGGTATCGTAACCCATGTCTCCGCCGAAAGAAAGCAGTCCGCTTTCAATCCTTTCAATTAAATTGGGACAGCCGGCCCTGACATTCAGCTCTTTACCTTTTGCGAAAAGCTCGTCCCAAAGTTGTACGCCAAGTTCAGCGTCATTTACATAAATCTCAAATCCGCCTTGTTTACTCCAACCGGAACGTGCTACCAATAATTCTTTACCAGCGTAATTCATTTTTCTGCTGTGAAAAAACCGAATTGTTCTGATTTCATTGCCAAAAACTCTGGCGATCAAATCCTCGGCTTTTGGACCTTGAACCGCGAGGGGCCAAATGTCCGCTTCTGAAACTTTTACAGCGAGGCCAAAACCTGTGGCCAGTCCCATGGCCCAGAGCATAACGTCTGTGTCTGCAATTGAGATCCACCAATGTTCGTCGCTGTGTTTGATGAGAATGGGATCGTTGATCATACCTCCGTTTTCGTCACAAAGCGGTGCATAAAAACACTGACCATATTTTGCCTGCGACAGATCACGCGGTGTCATTAGCTGGACAAGTTTCAGTGTGTCCGGGCCTGAGATTTCAACTTGACGCTGGCAAGACACATCCCACACCTGAACCGCTTCACAGAGGTGCCAGTAATCTTCTTCGAGACTGCGGAAAATGGAAGGCAAAAGCATGTGATTGTAAACTGTGTAGGCCTTTGCC
>JAESQU010000160.1 GCA_016764995.1 SAR324 cluster bacterium
GCGGTTACCGGAGATGTAGTCAAGGGTTACTATGTCATCAAGGCACAACATGAGGAAGGCCGTACCCGAGCTTTTATGACGCTGCTGATTGACCGTTTTGTAGGATTGTTCGGTTTGATTGTGATGGCATTTTTTGCGCTTATCTTTAATCTTGAGCTAATACTTTCTCAAGATCGACTGCACAGTCTGGCCTGGATAATCGTCGCGCTATTTGTTGGTACAGTTTTATTTTACGCGATTGTGCTGTTTCCGTTTAAAGAAGGCCGTGACCCCTTTATTCGACTCTTTCAGCGTTTGCCCGCAAAAAAGTTTAGCCTCAAAGTTTATTCCGCCTTCAAAAGTTATCAGCACCAGAAGAGAACCTTAGCCCTGACCCTCCTGCTGTCCATTGGAATCCACACATTAGTCGCGCTGCTTTTTTTCCAGGTGACACTTTTAATGGGAATTAAAGAAATGGAACTGGCAACTCAGTTTTTTCTGATGCCGATTGGCCTGATTACTGTGGCAATTCCATTAGCCCCGGGTGGAATCGGCATCGGACATGCGGCCTTTGAATCACTTTATCAACTTGCCGGATTTTCCGGTGGCGCGGATATTTTCAACCTATTCATCATTGTCCAACTGGGCGTTTATCTCTTGGGCGGGATCCCTTATTTCCTTTACAGCAGCGAATATAAAATTCCAAAGCATCCGGAAGAAATGCTTGAAGAGAAAGTTGAAAATTGAAGAGACTCCGGAATTCAGTCTTCAGTCTGTAAAATCGTCAGATGTTCCTCAACACTGGAAGCGAGGGCGTTTAAATCATAACCTCCTTCCAGCAGACTCATCAGCCTCCCACCGGCAGACTTCTCTGCCAAGCGTTTCAGTTCAACTGTCAATTCCCTGAAAGTATGTTCCGTGAGATTCAGCGACGCCAAAGGATCAGCACGATGCGCGTCAAATCCGGCAGAAATCAAAACAAAGTCTGGCTTGTATTCCTGCAACTTCGGATGAACATTGGCATAAAAAGTTTGCAAATATTCTTCATCCTCCATTCCGGGAGGAACAGGAACATTGAGAGTATATCCGGAACCCGCGCCGTTTCCTCGTTCATCCGCAAATCCGGTTCCGGGATAACAGGTTCGCGGATCTTGATGCATGCTGACAAAATAAATGTCGGAACGTTCCTCAAAAAAATGCTGTGTTCCATTTCCATGATGTACATCAAAATCAAAAATCAGTACCCGCAAAAAACCCATATTTTTTGTTAGAAACTCTGCCGCCAATGCAACATTGTTGAAAAAACAGAAGCCCATTGCTGTTTCATATTCCGCATGATGACCTGGAGGTCGAACCGCACAGAATGCGTTATCAATACGGCGTTCCGCAACCTCAAGCGCCGCGTCCAAAACAGAACCGACCGCGTGTAAAGCCGCATTATAAGTTTGCGTGGAAATAACACAATCCTGGGTGTAAAGAGAATGGGCACCACTTTCTGAGGCAATTTCTACTTCCGAAATTAGTTTTTCCGCATGCAGCATTTTAATTTCCGCAGTCGTCGCGGAACGTCCCTGCCGGACTTCGAGTTTGTCCATCAAACCCCCGGACTCAAGTCTTTCCTGGATCGCCAGCAGGCGGTTTGCGTTTTCCGGATGCGAACCTGTGTCGTGTTCGAGGTAAATGGGATTCGTATAAAATCCGGTTTTCATCTCTCTCCGTTTATTTGAATAGATTTTTCTGTACAGCAAATCATATCGCATACTAACTTAATCCGGCATCTACCTTCAAGACAAAGCGGGAACTCATGTCGTTTTTTATATTTCACAGATTGTGTTTGAACATGAATTTGGTTAAAATCAAGGCTGATAATTCCAAAATTTACGCACGAGCAGTGGTTTTCGGTTTAAAAAAAGAAATGGCACTTTTAGACATTTATACTTTCCCTGATCCAATTTTGAGACAGCAAGCAGCAGCGGTGACAGTTTTTGATCAGGAGCTGGATGAAACCGCACAATCGATGCTGGAAACAATGTACGTTTCCAGCGGAATCGGCTTGGCGGCCATTCAAGCAGGTATCCTCAAGAAAATAATTGTCATTGATCTAAACAGCGGTGAGGAAGAAATTAGCCATCGGGAACCTCATGTTTTCATCAATCCTAAAATTGTGAAGAAATCCGGGAATACTGTTTCAGAAGAAGGCTGTCTGAGTGTCATTGAGTTCCGGGCTGAAGTTGAACGTGCGGAAAAAATAACGGTAGAGTTTCAGGATGTCACAGGAAATGCTCAAAAAATGGATGCTGAAGACATGATGGCCATTTGTCTGCAACACGAGATTGACCATTTGAATGGAATTTTATTCATTGATCATTTACCATTGCTCAAACAGAAAATGGTAAAAAAACGACTGACGAAACTCGCAAAGGCCGAGGCATGATTTTACGTCATCTATTTTTTTGCACCATTTTAGTTTCATGCTGGTGTGTCCCTTTTTTAGGTAGCGGAACCGCATTTGCCGAACAATTGAATTATGCCCACGCGCTTGTAACCACTTCCGCGGGAATTGAAATTCCTGTGGAAGTCGCGGATACACAGCAGAAACGGAGTTTAGGACTGGGGAATCGTGCTGGACTGAAAAATGGATGGGGCATGTTGTTTGTCTTTGAAAAACGAAAAGCGCATGGTTTTTGGATGAAAAACATGCAATTTCCTTTGGACATCATCTGGTTGGATAATCACAGAATTGTTTACATTCTAAAGAATGTTCAGCCCACAAATCAGGGTGAAAAGCCGCCTGTTTTGGTGCCGCCGCTTCCAGCTAACTTTGTGCTGGAAATTGAGGCGGGCCGTGCCTCGGAACTGAGACTTGAGCCGCAGGAAATATTGAACTATAATTTTTGAACTTGCTTGAGCTGGCAACAACATTAAACAAACCTCTACCATGACAAAATCACAAACTATTTGCATAGTGGATGACGAGGAAGCAATTCGTGAAACACTTAAAAATGTGCTGTCCGATGAAGGATATCCGGTAAGGTCATGTAAAGATTCAATAAGTTTTTTTGAAGAATTGGGTCGTCAGACACCGGCTTTAGTGCTCTTGGATATCTGGCTTCCTGGAATAGACGGAATGGCGATTCTAGGTAAGCTTCGTGAATCACATCCGGAACTTCCTGTAATCATGATGAGCGGACACGCAGGAATAGACGCCGCCGTAACCGCGATTAAATTAGGCGCGGTCGATTTCATGGAAAAACCTTTGCGTTTAGAAATATTACTCGACAAAATCGCGCTTGTTCTCTCAAACAATCCTCCGGAGAGCATAAAAGATATTGCGTCAGATACGATGATGGAAGTTGCCAAAATTATCAACCCCATCATTCCTTCTGGAGCCGTGCGGCTCATGGACTCGGAACGTCCGCAGCGTACATTGAAAAGCAATGTTGTTTTGAACGGCAAAGGGCTTTTGACTGGACGCAACACAGGCGTAATTTTAAGTCCACTGGATCCAAATTCAGGTGTTGTTTTCCAAACTTTGGATGATACCTCACTTCCTGCCCACATCACGAATATTGAAAATTTTTCTCAATCGGTGAAAAAGCAATCCTTCAGTGCCAATTCTACTGTATTAGCCCGCGAAAAACGTCGGGTGCGCACAGTGGAACATTTAATGGCATCTTTGCACATGGCCGGAATCACCAATGTTTTAGCAAAAGTGGATGAGGAAATTCCAAATGTAGATGGCTCTGCTCAGGATTTTAGTGAACTTATCAAAAAGGCAGGAGTCCAGGATCAGGATGTTCCTGCGAAAGAAGCGGTTGTTTTGGCGCCAATTCAAGTGGGACGGAAAAAACTGTCGGAAAAATATCTTTATGTGGAACCGTTTGAAGGCTTTGAAGTCAAGATGCGCATTGATTATAGCGCGCCTATCGGTGAGCAAAAACTGACTTTTAACGCAGATCGGGATTCATTTGACCTTGATATTGCGCCGGCACGTTCTTTCAACACTTTCGAAAATATCGATCAGGCACAAAAAACAGGAACAGTCGGCAGCGGTTATCTTGATTCACATATCATTTTGCATGACGGAAAAGTGATAAATACAGAATTACGTTATCCCGATGAATTTATAAGACACAAAATTCTGGACCTTATCGGTGATCTATATTTGCTGGGTTATCCGCTGCGGGGACGAGTTGTGGCCAACATGACTTCACACGGTTACAATCAGGCGCTTGTCCAAAAACTTCATGTGGCCCTGACTACCTGAAAAAATATTGTTACCCCGTAACTAAAACAAAAAATAGCTATATAAAATGCGCCACCAAGCTCGATCTTACGCACTTCAGGCACTTTACCAGGCAGAACTGCTTGAAAGTAAAGCCATGAAACACGCCGACCGTTTTCTGGATCAACTGGATACAAGTCCGGAAGTTAAACGGTTTGCAAGGGAATTAGTGGAAGGTACACTACAGCATCGGAAACATATTGACCGCTATTTGAGACGGAATCTCGAACATTGGAAGCTGAACCGACTTTCCACAATAGTCCGGAATATTTTAAGATTGGCTGCTTACGAACTCTATCACCATCCGGAATTGTCACACAGTATTGTCATCAATGAAGCTGTGGAACTCTGTAAAGAATTTGTGGATGACACTTCACATGCATTGACAAATCGTGTTCTGCAAAGAGTCTTTGACCAAATAACAGCAGAAAGAAAAACTAAAGCCTCAGCAAAAAAAGACGCGACTATAAAAGACGAAACTTCAAAAGAGGAACCGGACAAGAAAACACAGGAACCGGAATCAAAATATAAAAGAAAATAAAGTTTCCGCAATCACCCTTCTGCCAACTCCTTCAAATTATTTCCAGTCACCCTGTACGTTGTCCATTCGTCCAAAGGAGCCGCGCCCATTTTCTGATAAAATCCAATTGCAGGTTCATTCCAGTTCAGCACCGCCCATTCTAAACGGCCTCCGCCAATTTCCAAGGTTCGTTGCGCAAGTTGGCGCAGCAATGCTTCACCTACTCCTCTGCCCCTGGCGCTTTCGCGTACAAAAAGGTCTTCCAGATAAATTCCGGAACGTCCCAAAAAAGTGGAAAATGTGCGGAAATACAACGCAAATCCCAGAATTTCGTTTCCTGCATAAGCGAGTTGTACTTCAGCCGGAGAGTTGACGCCAAACAGCGTTTCTTCCAGCAGTTCCTCTGTTGCGACAACTTCATCCAAAAGATGTTCATATTCGGCAAGCTCTTTAATCAATACCAAAATGTCTGAGACATCCTCTACTTCAGCCTGTCGAATTTTAAAATCGGCTTTAATTTCTTTCATGTTTTTTTCTTTCAACAAATTTTAACAATTTCATAATTATGTCATTCCCGCGAAAGCGGGAATCCAGGGAGATGCTCTAATTCTTGTACTCAACTTAAACACTAATCTGGATACCGGATCAAGTCCGTGATGACAAGTGGATAATTTTTTCATACTTCTCTACTTCTTTTAAATTACCACGTTTACGGAAACCATTGGCTAAAATTCGGCATTTTTTCTGGAGCATCTGAATCGCGGCCAAACGGTCTTCCGGACGCAGACTTTCTGTCTTTAATATTTTCCGAATTGACTGAACACGATAGCGGTCAATCCCCCAGTCGCTCCGTGAAAGTTGATCCGCGTGTCCACCGTGACGAGTCATCAATTTTTCATTGAGCAGCGCAACCGGATGCTTAGCGGTCAGGCGCAGCCAAAGATCATAGTCCTCGCAAATCGGCAGTGTTTCATCAAACAAACCATGAATTTCAAACAGCTCACGTCTTAGCAGCACCGTTGAAGGAGAAATCAAACAAAGTTCCAGACTTGGTTTAAAAATCCATCCCTCCTTTTTTTGATGCTTTTTTTTCGGATTAACCCGAACTCCTTTCCTGATCCAAATTTCATCGGTGAAATGAATTGGACATTCCGGACGATTTTTAGTTTGCGCGATTTGTTTTTGTAATTTTTCAGGATGCCAAAAATCATCTGAATCCAGAAATGCGATCCACTCGCTGTCGCTGGTTGAGATCGCGGCATTTCTTGCGACGCTGACACCTCGGTTTTTTGTTAAAAAGATACTCCGAATCTTTCCGGAATAAGCTGCGAGAATTTCTGCAGTAGAATCCGTTGAAAAATCATCTACTACAACCAGTTCAAAATCACGGAAAGTCTGTACCAAGACCGATTCAATTGATTTTTGCAGCCAGTCAGCACGATTCCAGGTTGGCAGAATTACGGTTACTTGCGGCATATCAGAATTTTAGTTTTATGATCCAGGCCGAAAAGCTGAAAACGGAAATTCACTTGACACATTTTTAATACCCCCATAAGGTATAAAAGGCTGTTAAACAGTTTTGTTTGTCATCCCTGACTTGATCCGGGATCTAGTTAGCCAACCAGCTTGAGGACAAGATTTGTAGTTGCGCATCTGGATTTCGGGTCTGTGCTGCACTTCGCCCGGAATTACAATGCAGAAGAATCGAAGGCGGTGCCAACATCCCAGTAAAGACAATGCGCAGGATGAGGAAATCAAGCAACGGCCGTGAAAGTATTTTATGCGGTTTCTGTTGAAACCATTCCACTTGACATCCTGAAGCTAATTTTTTCTATTGGTATTATTTAAAAATATCATTTTTCAGCAAGCCCTATTTAATATTCAGTTTTTATGAGGAGTCACCAATGCATCCAAATCACGATAATCAACTTGTACGCCTGAAAAAGGTTGAAGGACAGGTTCGCGGAATTCAAACCATGATTCAGGAACGACGCTATTGCATGGATCTGCTGTCGCAAATCAGAGCAGTGACAGGCGCCATGCGTAAAATTGAGTCCGGAATTCTCGAAAGCCACCTGCAGCACTGTGTCAATGACGCGATTTCATCGAAAAGTAAAAAAGAAGCTGAGGTTAAAATTAAGGAAATTATACGTCTCTTTGAAAAATTGAATTAGCTGCTAAACCAACGCACCCTGTTTCCTGCTGAGTTGATGCGAAAATATATACCAAAACAAGCCCGCCGCCTGCAACAAAACCAGTACGCCGAATGCAACCGGATAACTTTCCGGATCATAACCGCTTTCCGTTGTCGGCCACTTTTCGATGGTTGCTCCTATACCCCATTGTAAAATGAAGGCTCCCAAAAAAACCAGCAAATTCAGGAGAGTACTAACTCGTCCGGAAAGATGTTTGGGAAATATTTGCGCATATCCGGCATAAACCAGAATGCTTGCTGATCCAAAAAATCCAAGCAAGACAACCAGAAGCAAAGGGTTGCCGTTCCAGCCATAGGCCATCATTGCCTGGAAAATCAAAAATAATGTCATCCCAAAAACACCAATTGGAATTGGGCGGACATCAAAAATCTGAGAGAGTCTTTCGGCAATAATTCCAAGTGTCAAAAAGCCTGCAATAAAAGCTAACATCATCGCAAATAAAAGTTGTGCGGCAGCATCTCCACTGATATCAGCCACATCCCTCAGCCAGGGTTTCATCCAGAGTCCTTGAATCGCCATATTTGAACCCTGTGAAATTGCTGCTAATGGCGCAATACCCCAAAATATTTTACTCCGAAAAACCTGCCACATTTCCTTGAGTTGTAATTTCAGCGAGGGCAGTTTTTCATCAGTTATTTTATTTTCCGGTAAAAACACCCACACGCAAACTGAGGCAAAAACTGTAATGACCGCAAGCACCGTGAAAACACCACGCCAATCCGTAAATGAAAGAGCATTCTGTAAAGGAATTGTCGCGCCGAGTGCACCCAATCCCCCGGCAACCATCTGCAAACCGTTGATCGTCGGCAAACGCTCACTTGAAAACCAAATTACGTAGGCTTTGAAAGCCGCCATCAAACATGCTGAAACCCCAAAGCCGATCAGCAATCTCCCCAAAATCAATCCGGATAGAGAGTCGGCTTGAGCAAAGAGAACGGCTCCCAGGGCGGCGAATAAAAGCAGCACAGATTCTGTACGACGTGGACCGTAGCGGTCCAGCAATACTCCAAGCGGCAACTGAAAAGCCGCGAAAGAGATAAAATAGACGCTGGTTAAAAGTCCTAAATCCGCAGGGCCGAGCCCAAGTTCCCGCACCAGATCGCCTTCAATTATTGCATTGGAGTTGCGGAAAAAATAGGAAATGGCGTAACCTAAGGCCAAAGGGAAATAAATGCGGGCAAAGAGCATTTTGCTAAAATAGTGAGATGAAAAATACCGGCGAAATTAAAATTCTATGCCGATTCGGGCTCGAATTCCCTGATCGAAGTGATGTTTGATTTTTTTCATTTCCGTCACCAAATCCGCGCGTTCAACGAGTTCCGGATGTGCGTGACGACCAGTGAAAACCAGTTCCACATTTTTTGGACGATCCTCCACAATTTGAATTGCTTTTTCAAGGGAAAGCAAACCGCGGAAAATGCAGTAATTTATTTCATCCGCGATTATCATGTCGTACTTTCCGGATTTAACTTTTTCGTGCAGATCTTCCATTTCCGGTTTCATTTTTACAGTCATCGTTTCCACATCCAGTGGAATGGTTTTGCTTACACAGAGCGCCCAATAATGCGGAACATTGCGGAAAGTTAAATTTGGATGAAAGTTTTCCGGACATAGTTTCAACTCACCGGTTTTCCAGCGTGGTTTGAGCATCCGCACGTAATACACATGCATCCCGGAACCGAGTGCGCGCAGCATCAAACCCAGCGAAGCGGTGCTTTTGCCCTTGCCTTCTCCGGTATAAATTTGAAATGCACCCTGTTTTATTTTCGGCCGCTTTGGAATTTTAATTCCATTTACAGTTTTTTCTGTTGCTAAATCAATAATTGTGTCAGTCATTTTTATTTTATGTTTGCGTTATTGTTTGCTTAATTCCGCAGGATTTTCTCCACTTCACAATGCTCTTCCAGAAACAGTGCCAACTCATCCATTTCACGCTCTTTAGTTTCCTGAAAAGAAAATGGAATGTCAAAAGTTTCCGAGGTTAACAAAGCAAAAAGTTTTTGTATCACTTCCGGACTTTCCAGCCAGCCGTGAATGTAGGTGCCGATTATTTTTCGTTTGCGCTCAATCACTCCAAGTGATGTTTCATGCGTTTCCGGAGTTTCTGCAACAACAAACGGTTCTTGCGGATTTTCGTGAAATTTTGTTTGTCCCAGATGAATTTCGTAACCTGTCCAGTTTAAACCAGCCAACCAGTTTTGCCCCTGATATTCGCGGCGCACAAGTTTTTTATTTCCTGCCAAAACTGTTTTCATGGGAAGCAGTCCTAATCCGGATTCGCAATCTCCTGATCCGGATTTTACAACAGAATCAGACTTTCCTGTTGTGTCATTCTTTTCAGCAGGATCAAACTTTCCGGACTTTCGTGAAGATTCCATGTTTTCCGGATCATCCACTTTTTCTCCGATCATTTGAAATCCGCCGCAAATTCCCAAAATCCAGGTCCGTCCGCAAATTTGTTTCAATTTTTCCGCAAATCCTTTTTGATGAAGGAAACGCAAATCGTAGAGCGTGTTTTTACTTCCCGGAATAATTATCAGATCAGCGCTTTCCAGTTCCGGAACACTGTTGACGAAGCGTACAGAAATTCCGGAAATCTGTTTGAGTGGATCGAAATCGGTGAAATTCGAAATGTATGGCAGACGTATAATTGCGATTTCGAGCTTTGCGTCCGGAACAATTTTTGATTGCAAATTTTGTGAATCCTCATCCTCCAGTTTCATTTCCCGCCACGGGATCACACCCAAAACCGGAAGCGGAACAATTTGATTAAACTGCTTAATTCCGGGTTCCAAAAGAGAAACATCACCCCTGAATTTATTGATCAGCATTCCATGCAGCAAAGGTCGATGCCGAGTTTGAATCAAATCGTAAGTGCCTTTGAGCCAGGCAAAAACGCCGCCGCGGTCAATGTCACCGATCAGTATTACTTTCGCTCCGGCATATTCCGCCATCCGCATATTTACAATATCAGTTGCCTGCAAATTGATTTCGGCGGGACTTCCCGCGCCTTCCATCACAATCCAGTCTGCTTCGGATTTCAGTGAGTCAAAGGCTTCTTTCGCAATCCGGAAATTTTCTTCTGCCATTGTGTAATATTCACGGGCAGAACAATTCCGAACAACCTTTCCCATGCGGATCAATTGAGACACGCCGGAACCCTGTGGCTTGAGCAAAACAGGATTCATCCGCACATCCGGAAAGACTCCGCAGGCTTCCGCCTGGACTATCTGCGCCCGCCCCATTTCCAGACCTTCAGGAGTCACGCCAGAATTTAGCGCCATGTTTTGCGCTTTGAAAGGCAAAACCCGCAAGCCGCGATTTTTCAGCAAACGACAAAAACCGGCAGCCAAAACACTTTTTCCAACTCCGGAACCTGTGCCTTGGAACATGATGATACCGGTTTTCTTTTTCATTTTAACTGCTGTTCGTTTATTGAATATATCCGTCAAATTAAGTGTGAGCTTCAATCCAAAACAAAATCAAACTATTTTTACGCCCTCTCACTACCGGCTTACATTTGTTTCCGAATCTTGCGGATCAATACGGTCAACACATTATTAAGTGCAATGCTGGATATTGCGACTGATTTGAGAAGTACAAAATCGCTTTCAATCTTTTTAATTTTGTGAATCGTTACTATGCGGCAACAGCACGAACGTGCAGCATTTTATTTTGAAGCATGGGACGAATGTCTTGATTTGTCAGAGTCAGAACCGCAACGGTGTTTCCTCCTGCCGTTACAAATTCAACTTCATAAGTGGCTTCGTCTGGATAGCGATGCACTACTGCCCCCACGTCTCCACTTGAAAGTTGATGTTCGTTTATATCGTGACTCAAAACCACAGTTTGTAGTTCGTTTATCATCTAAATCTCTTGAAATTACAATGGATAAGCCGTTACTAATCGAGGGAAACTCTGGTCAATCTCAATAATCCAAATACTTCTAAGTTTAATCATTTTTCCTTGTGGAGAATGAATATTACCATCGACAACATATTTTACCCCATGTGGGTTTGGAATGACAGAACTTACTTTTCCCGTTTTTGCCAAACGCAACAATTCTGCTTTCAATTGGAAGTGACGTGAAACACTGAAACCAACTGACTGAAAATATTGAGATTTGGATTGACCCACCTGATGAAAATCATTTAACAAATAATCTTGTAATTAATTGTACGCAATTGTTGCATGACTGCTTTCAGGAAGTTTCATTTACACCAACCACTCCGGAACCGGCAAGCCTTTTTCACGTAAAAATACTGGATTGAAAAGCTTGGATTGGTAGCGGACTCCGGAATCTGCGAGGATGGTGACAATGGTTTTTCCGGGGCCAAGTTCTTTTGCCAGAAGAATTGCTCCGGCAACGTTGATGCCGGAAGAACCTCCCAGACAAAGCCCTTCTTCTTTAAGGAGGTCAAAGCAAATCGGCAGAGCTTCTTCATCCGGAATTTGAAAAGAGCGGTCTACCGGCGCATCTTCCAGATTGGCGGTAATGCGTCCCTGACCGATGCCTTCGGTGATTGAACCGCCCCAACTTGATAATTCACCAGTTGTATAAAATGAATGCA
>JAESQU010000161.1 GCA_016764995.1 SAR324 cluster bacterium
TCACAACAGCAGTCGGATTCTTTTCTCTCACCGTCAGTGATATTATCCCGATTTTGACTTTTGGTATTTTTGTGGCAATCGGGACTTTGCTGGCAATGGTGCTTTCACTGGTATTTATACCGGCGTTACTGATGGTTCTTCCGGAAAAGAAAACTGCGTCAGTTGGTGATTCGGCAAGTGGTTCGAGCAACAACAGTGGAGTACATCGGACGAATTTCATGGATCTCATTTTCCAAAAGTTTCTTGAAGGCATAACAGCTTGGGTTCTTCGCAACGCGCGGCTGATTTTGCTTGGAGCGCTGGTGATTACCGGATTTTCGGTTTATGGACTTTTTCAACTAAAAGTGGAAAGCAGTCTCGAAAGTTATTTCAAACCAGACGCGCCTTTTGTGGTGGCAAACAAGGCCATGGAAAAAATGTCAGGCAGCCGAACTATCAACATTGTTGTTACAAAAAATGGGGAAGATGAACCCTGGAAAAATCCTGAAAATTTGAAACTTATTGAAGATTTTCAGAAATTTCTGCAAGAGGAACAAAGGGTTAAACGTACATTCTCACTCGTTGATTTGATTAAACGGATTAGCTATGCCTTTAACGAGAATCGTCCGGAATTTAATCGACTTCCGGAATCTGTTGAATTGCTGGAAAGTGAGGAAACATTTGAAGAAAACGGACAATCCGTAAAACGTACCATTCAGCACGAAGTCAGCGGTCGGGATTTGGTCGCGCAATATCTGGTGCTTTATGAAAATTCAGGCGGGGATGTGCTGTCCGATGTGGTTGACAGCGAGTACAGGAAATTAAATTTGGCTGTTACAATAAGTTCAAATTCAACCACTGAAGAAGAGAAACTTCTACTGCGTATCAATGATTATGCTGCACAGAACTTCTCACCGGAATTCAGTATAATTTCTGTGGGAATGGTGCCGATTAATGTGGCCACGAGCACAGAAGTTGTTACGAGTCAAATCCTTAGTTTAAGCGGTTCTTTGCTGGCTGTACTGTTGATGTTAGTTTTGATTTTTCGTTCATTCTACCGAGGAGTGATGGGGATGATTCCGCTTGCTTTTACAGTGCTTTTCAATTTTGGAATCATGGGATTTTTCGGTGTTCATTTGGATATTGGCACAGCGCTCGTCAGCAGTATCGTGATTGGAATTGGCGTTGATTACAGTATTCATTATCTGTCCCGCATGTTCAGTGAAATTGCTCAAGGTACTGAACTGCAGGATGCCATTGCAAAAACTGTCAGCCGCAGCGGAAAAGCCATCACATCGAATGCCGTGACAGTCGGATTCGGTTTTCTAGCATTGAGTGTTTCTGAGTTTTTACCTTTGGTAACTCTGAGTTGGATGATTTGGCTAACCTTAAATATTAGCGCTTTAGCAACAATGATTTTACTTCCGGCGCTGGCGGTAACATTACCCAATGTTTTGAAACTACAAACGCCAAAATCTTAAAAATAAATTTACACTGAAGAATCACAAGCATGTCTAATTCATTAAATACATTTCACAAATTACAAGCGAGTCTAAATCAAACAGTATTGGGACAGGAACGCTTGATAGAACGTTTGTTGATTGCCATGTTAGCCGATGGTCATCTGCTGGTGGAAGGCGCACCGGGACTGGCTAAGACACGAGCCATAAAAGCACTTGGAGAGAAAATTGATGGAGATTTTCATCGCATTCAATTTACTCCGGATTTGTTGCCTGCTGATGTGACAGGTACGGAAATTTACCGTCCACAAGAGGGCAGTTTTCATTTTCAGGCAGGACCTGTTTTTCATAATTTAGTGCTGGCTGATGAAATTAATCGTGCTCCGGCAAAGGTGCAATCCGCCCTTTTGGAAGCCATGGGTGAGCGTCAGGTGACAGTTGGCGCAGAGACATATCCTCTTCCGGATTTGTTTTTGGTGATGGCAACACAAAATCCAATTGAACAAGAAGGAACTTATCCCCTGCCGGAAGCACAACTTGATCGATTTTTGCTGCATGTTTTGATCGATTATCCTTCTGTTGAAAATGAGTTAGAAATAATGCGACTCGTACGACAGGAGGCGTTGAGTGAAATACAAAACCAGACTGGTAACAAATCTGCTATTTCAGGAACTTCATTAGAAAATTCTGCATCACAAAAAATTTCAACGGTTGATATTTTTGCTGCAAGAAATGAAGTTTTGAATATCTACATGTCTCCGGAAATTGAAAGGTATTTGGTTGAAATTATCGCAGCCACCAGGACCCCTGAGCGGTACAGTGACGAACTGGCGCGACTACTAACTTGGGGGGCGAGTCCGCGTGCTTCTTTGGCACTTGACCGCTGTACCCGTGCCCGAGCCTGGTTGCGTGAACGTGATTTTGTCACTCCGGAAGATGTGCAGGATTTAACTGGGGATGTATTACGCCACAGAATTATCGAAAGTTATGAGGCGGAAGCGGACGGCATTACTCCTGATGACGTAATAAATAAAATACTTGCTCTTGTTGCTGTTCCGTAGTTCTGTTTGAATATTTTCCTTGTTGAATGCCTGACCTTCATCCGTCCATATTTTTGTGAATATCTTTTTCGTTAACATATAGATTTGTTTCTTGTTTAAAAAGAAATATTGCGGATTTGCTTCTTTCAAAGTGTTTGCTCAATAAAATCATAAATTGATGCATTCATAATTAGTTGTCATTCCCGCGAAAGCGGGAATCCAGAGACTTGTAAGTATCTGAAATAATGGATTCCCGCTTTCGCGGGAATGACAAACATGGATGTAATTATGACTTTTTTCGGGACCATCAAAAATTAAGACTTGAATGAAAAATTCAAAACATAAAAACGGAATTTGGCTTGGAAAAATGGAGCTGCCGGAATTGGCTCTGTTAGCAAATAAAAAAGTAATTTCAGCTACTCCACAAAACGCCGCTACTCTCGGCGGTCCATATTTAACGAAACTCAGGGGGAGAGGAATGGAATTTGCGGAAGCACGGCCTTATCAACCTGGAGATGATGTTCGTCATATCGATTGGAGAGTTACCGCACGAACCGGCCGGACTCATACAAAATTGTTCAGGGAGGAACGTGAACGTCCCGTGATGTTGGTTCTTGATCATGCACGACCGATGTTTTTTGGTTCACGCCAAAGGCTAAAATCAGTGCAAGCCGCACGTATGGCTGCCTTGATAGGATGGAGAGCACTTTTAAGGGGAGATCGCGTAGGAGGTGTTTTGTTTTCGGAAGAAATACATCGTGAATTTCGTCCGAGGGGTGACCGTCGTCATTATCTGCGATTCCTGTCAAGTATAATGGTTGAGCACAATCGTGTTGTTGACAAAATGAATGAAAGTGAATGGAGTTTCGGCAGCAAATTTTTATTTTCAGAGGCCTTGAGGCGTTTACGTCATTTAGTTCAACCGGGAAGTTTAGTCTATGTTTTTAGTGATTTTTCTGGATTTGACGGAGAGTGCAGAAAACACTTGTTTCAACTTTCCAAACAAAATCAGGTGAAAGCATATTTAGTCACAGACCCCTTGGAGCAAGAAGTTCCGTCTTCCGGACGCTACTCAGTTAGTGACGGTAATTCAACTACCTGGATTGATGCCGGAAATAAACAAACACGAAAAATCTATGCTTCCACTTTCGAAAAACAGTATGAGGCTTTAGCTGCAGAATTACGACTTTGCAGGGTCAGTTTGAAGATATTAAGTACTGTGGACAATGTTGCTTCAATATAAAAACAATTGTTTATTCAATGTCTTACTTATCAAATCTAACTTAATTCATGCAAGTGTGTGTTCAATGAAAAATCATTTTCCCGCGTCCTAAAATTCAAAAAATGCCTGCCGAAAATCCTCTCTCAAAGCTGAAAGACATTCATCTTCCTCCGGCAGTTTCTTTTTGGCCACCGGCTCCCGGATGGTGGGTTTTAGCACTGTTGTTTGTTATCCTTATGGCTTTTTGCGGCTGGTGGTTATGGAACATGCATAAACGAAAAAGGCCAAGAACTGAAGCATTACGAATGTTAAAAGAAATGCAAAATCAGTATCATATATCTGGTGAAGCCTTAGCAACACTGCGGAACTTGTCACAACTTATCCGCAGAACCGCATTGACATTTTATGCACAGGTTGATGTGGCCTCTCTGCATGGTTCATCATGGTTGGAATTTCTTGATAAAACTGGGCAAACAACTGAATTTACAAAAGGAGCCGGAAAAATCCTTGGGGCACAGCTCTATCAACAAAAGCCTGATTTTGATCTGGAAGCTTTGTTTCCAGTGGTTAATAAGTGGTTGGCAGAATGTCCTTATAAAATTTGAACAATAAAACTATAAATGTATTTATTTGAAAATGGCGCATTCGAATTTATCTGGCTTTGGTGCGCCCTGTTCTGGCCCCTTCCGTTTTTTGCAAGATTGCTGACGCCACGTGAACGCCCTGTTCAGGCTCTTCGTGTTCCTTTTTTTCATCGAATTAAAGCATTACCACAATCCCGATATTCAGAGCATAAATACTCAAAATCGCTGATTGTGGCCGGACTTGTCTGGAGTTTAATTGTGATAGCGGCAATGAGGCCCCAATGGGTGGGGAATCCGGTGGAGTTGCCTGTTTCCGGACGAAGTGTGATGCTCGCGGTTGATCTTTCAGGAAGCATGAAAGAAACTGATCTTGAGTTGCAGGGCGAAGCAGTGACACGGCTTGCTGTTGTTAAAGCTGTTTTGCGTCCCTTTATTGAACGTAGAAAAGGAGATCGTCTGGGGTTGATTCTATTTGGGGATCAGGCATATTTGCAAACTCCACTGACCTTTGACCGCAAAACTTTAGCCCAAATGCTTGAAGAAGCAGAATTGGGACTTGCCGGTGAGAGAACAGCAATTGGTAACGCAATCGGATTGGCGGTAAAACGCATGAAAGACCTTCCGGAAAGTGAAAAGGTTCTGGTACTGCTGACAGATGGCCAAAACACAGCTGGCGAGGTTTCTCCGGAAGATGCGGGACGAATGGCAAAAGCAACCGGATTACGGATTCATACCATCGGTGTAGGTGCGGATGAAGCATGGGTGAGGACTTATTTTGGAAAACAAAAAATAAATCCATCCGCAGAACTTGATGAAGCCATGTTGCAAACCTTAGCTAGTCTTACAGGCGGAACTTATTTTCGGGCGCGCAGTACAGCTGAACTGGAAAAAATCTATGTCCTGATTGATAAAATAGAACCTGTAGAAATAGAAAAAGAATTGTTCCGTCCACGACAGGAACTGTTTTTCTGGCCGCTGGGATTTGCAGTCTTGACGCTTGGAAGTTGGGTTTTGGTTTTAGGACTTCGTAATTCGCAATATATTGATAAATTTACGTAATAGACTGAAAAAGTTTTGTTGACAGAATTTCATTTTTTACGTCCTTTTTGGTTGGCAGTCATACCAGTTGTCTGGTGGCTGGTGTTCCGTTTGCTTGGAAAATGGCGGAGTTCCGGAAATTTGGAGCAGATTGTTGAACCACATTTGCTCGAGTTTCTGCTTACAAAACACCCAAAGCAAAAGCAAAGATTACTGCCGTGGATCATGTGTTTTGCCGGCACACTGCTTTTGCTGGCTTTGGCTGGTCCTGTCTGGGAGAAAATACCACAACCGCTGCTGCGTAAATCGCAGGCAAGGGTGTTCGTTTTGGATTTGTCTTATTCCATGTTGGCGACCGATATAAAGCCAACTCGGATTGATCGCGCACGTTTCAAATTGGAGGACTTTTTAAAACGGTTTGTTGAAGGTGAAACGGCACTTATTGCTTATGCGGGAGAAGCATTTGTGATAAGTCCATTGACACATGATCCTGCTACAATTGCCTCTCTCCTGCCAAGTCTGCGGCCAAACATCATGCCTGTTCCCGGAAGTCGTGCGGATCGTGCCATTGAACTTGCCACAGATTTATTGAGCCGCGGCAAAGGCGGAATCGGCCATATTATTTTGGTTACAGATGGAATTGAAGGTCTGGATCATGCTCTTGTTGAAACTGCGGTGGGATGGAATCGCCTGTCAATTCTCGCAGTTGGAACAGAATCCGGCTCGCCTATTGCTTTGCCCGGAGGAGGCTTTCTAAAAGACAAAAATGGGGCTATTGTAATTTCAAAGTTAGATCCAATACCATTACAGAAACTGGCTAAAAAAACACAGGGCTCATTCGCGGTTTTGAGTATTGATGATCAGGATGTGGAGCGAATAATCTCAGCAGAAGATGTTGTGGCTGACTTTGTAGAAGATAAACAGCAAAGGACTACAGAAAAGTGGAATGAAGAAGGTCCGTGGTTGTTGTTACTGGCGTTACCATTCTGCGCATTACTATTTCGCCGAGGTCTTTTATTTTCCAGTGGTTTTCTACTATTATTTGGAGTCGCGACTATGCCAAATCCAGTACAAGCCTTTGGCTGGGAAGATTTGTGGTTGCGGCAGGATCAGCAAGCAGCAAAACTATTTCAGCAAGGTGATACAAAAAACGCGGCTCAACTTTTTGAAAATCCTGAATGGAAAGGCACTGCGGCCTATCGAGATGGTGATTATGAAAACGCGATAGCACAATTTTCTCTCCAAGATAGTCCGCGGGACAATTTCAACCGAGGAAATTCCCTGGCTTTTGCGGGACGTTTAGAGGAGGCTCTTGATGCCTTTGAGCACGTTTTAGCGGCAAATCCGCAACATGAGGATGCTCTGTTTAATCGTGATTTGATAGAAAAATTATTGAAAGAACAACAGCAAAAGCAACAAAATAATCAACAGAAAAAAGGCAAAACTGGTGAACGGAAAAAGACTAAACAGGATGAGCAGGAAGATTCGTCAATGGCAAATGATGATCAAAATAATCAGCACGAGCAGAAATATTCTGTTGAAAATAGGGATTCCGAAAATCAGCAAACTTCCGAAGCGCAAAATAATAATGCGGAAAAACAAACTGTTGCAGATGAAAATGAAATAAAAGATAAATCAGAAAAAGTTGATGAATCCGCGGAACAAAAAATTGCTTCAAATGAAAATCAGAATTTAACTCCGGAAGAGCAGTCAAAACAGCAAGCGCTGGAACAGTGGTTAAGAAAAATTCCTGATGATCCAGGACGTTTGTTACGAAACAAAATGCGACGGGAATTTCAACGTCGTGGAAAACAGCAATTACAGTATGAACAGTATTGGTAAATGATGCGAAAATTGTTAATTTTAGGAATTTTGTTTTTGACTGCAAATCCTTGCTGGGGTGAAGTCTCAGCATGGGTTGAAATAATCCTGTGGTAGTCGGAGAGATGTTTCGGTTACACGTTGAGGCAAAAAATGTGGTTGACGCTGAGGAACCGGATTTAAGCGGCATTCACGGTTTGCAGGTCTTGAATCGAAGTGTGCAAAATCAAACTTCCTTCGTTGGAACTTCGATCTCACGTACAGTGAGTTGGACTTACGTAATGCTCGCGCCGTCTTCAGGAAACTATCTGATTCCCGCCTTGCGTGTGGGTAATGAACAAACCTCTCCGATTGCCTTGAAAGCAGTTGAGTCCTCCCACAATCCGCAACAGGAAATTGTGCGTCTGGATGTGGAAGTAACACCAAAAATAGTTTATCCACAACAGCAAATTCGTGTCCGTTTAAGAATTATACGAACCGGAGTACAGCTCGAAAATGAATCACTGACGCCGTTTGAGCCTACTGGAGCACAAATAGAAAAACTGAACCAGACTTCCTATCAAAATGTTAAAAACGGAAAAAGACAGCTGATTACCGAAATTTCCTACGTTTTGCTTGCGGGAAAAAGTGGCACACTTGTACTGCCGCAGGTTCGTTATCAAGGAGATGAAATACGTGGAGGAAATTCACCAAGAAATTTTGGAAACTTCGGTAATCTAGGAAACTTCGGAAATTTCGGGAATCTATTTCAAAAACGAGGTCGCAGAATATTCAGTACCAGCGACCCTCAAACTATAGAAGTAAAGCCCTTGCCTTCCGGATTTAAAGGCTGGTGGTTGCCAGCAAAAAACTTGGAAATTGAGGAAAAATGGCAGCCGAATCCTCCCGTATTTCGTGTTGGGGAACCTCTTACCCGTACACTTGAGATTCAAGCGGATGGGGTTTTTGGAAACCAAATTCCGGAATTGACGTTTGAACTTCCGGAGACAATTAAAGCTTATACAGACCAAGCACTGATAGAGACTGAGAAAACCACGGAAGGACTAAAAGGAAAGCGTACTGAAAAATGGGCGCTCATCCCAAGTCAGCCAGGAAAAATTGAGCTTCCGGAAATTATTGTTGATTGGTGGGATATTTCCAGAGACGAGTTCAGGAGAACAATTCTTCCTGCAAGAATAATTGATGTTCTTCCTGCATTAGGAAGTGTTCCGGAAAACTCTGCACCGATCGAAACTAATCCGGAAAAAATGGAAACAAATCAGACAAAAATTGTTCTTTCGCGAGAATCTGCTCAAGAAGCGGGAAAAGCTTTTATCTGGCAAGCGTTAGCCTTCGGTTTTGCTTTGCTTTGGGGAGGAACTCTGTTTTTGTGGTATTTCAAAAATAAAAACAAAACTTCAACTGCTAAAAGTAATTATGATAATATAATACAAAATCAAGCATTTGAGCTTAAGGAAGCCACAAAAAAAGTTGAAAAGGCTCTCCGTTCCGGAGGGGCGGAAACAATTCAGGCCGCACTTTTAAAATGGGGTAGTTCCGTTTGGGCCGAAAATCCACCGCAAGGCTTGGAACAAATTGGTGAAAGAGTTCCTGAATTAAAAAATGGAATCAAAGCGCTAAATTCTGTACTCTATGGTAAACTGCAAAAAAATGATTCATTTGAAAAATTACAACAAAACTTTTGTGAATTGTCAATTTCTGACAAAATCCACAAAAATTACAAACATTCCCAACTAACACCGCTATATCCGGATTCAAAATGATTGAATATTTGATAAGTTATATCAGTAAAATAATGAATGAAACGCTGTTAAAATTTGGTCTAACGGAAGTAATGGTTGATGCTTTGGTACGCGGATGTTTAATAATAATCGTGCTTGGTTTTAGCTGGATTGCATATCAAATCGTACAGGGTCCTTTAAACAGATCATTGGAACGTTTCTCAAGTTTTACTAGCCAACAGTGGGACAATGTATTAGTAGATAAGCATGTCTTTCAACGCCTGCTAAATTTTATTCCATTGATCCTGATTTATTTGCTGACTTCACCAATTTTGGCAGGAACAGCGTGGCTTTCTTTAAGTCAAACTCTGATCAGTATATTATTTTTAATTGCTGGAATGATGACGATAGATGCCTTGCTCAATGCACTGGTGGCAATTTATGCAAACTCAACTATTTCAAAGGAAATTTCGATTACACCTTTTGTGCAAGTGCTTAAGTTGGGACTTTATTTTGTGACCGGAATATTGCTGCTGTCCCTACTGCTACAAAAAACACCTCTTTATTTTTTGAGCGGTTTAGGAGCATTAACCGCCGTTTTAATGTTTGTTTTTAAAGACATATTGATGGGATTTGTTGCAGGGATTCAGTTAATTGCGAATAAGATGGTTGCTCCAAAAGATTGGATTGAAATGCCGAAATATGGCGCGGATGGCGATGTAATAGAAATAACACTAACAACGGTGAAGGTACAGAATTTTGACAACACAATTACAACTATCCCGACATATGCACTGATCAATGAGTCATTTAAAAATTGGCGGAACATGAATTTATCAGGTGGAAGACGAATCAAAAGATATGTAAACATAGACCTCAGCAGTATTAAATTTTGTGATAGCGAAATGCTGGAGCGCTTCACTCGTATCCAATTTATTAGTAAGGACATACAAGCAAGACAAGAGGAAATTAAAGTACATAATAAGGAACATCATGTTGACGAAAGTACACTCGTAAATGGAAGACGATTGACAAATATCGGTGTTTTTAGATCCTATGTAGAAGCTTATCTCAGGCAACATCCACTGATTCATAATGATATGACTTTCCTCATTCGTCAGCTATCACCAAGAGAAAATGGCCTGCCGATTGAAATATATGTATTTTGTAAAGATACTGATTGGACTGTTTACGAGTCTGTTCAAGCTGATATTTTTGATCATATTTTAGCTGTTGTTCCGGAATTTAATTTGCGTGTTTTTCAAGAACCTTCTGGTTCAGATTTTAAGAAAATATTAATTTAGCAAAAAATTAAATTAACATAAATTTTGAATAAATTTAATAAAATATAATATAAACTTATTATGTATATATAAATATATTTGAAATTATTACATATAAAATTAATTAAATTTTATAAAACTCCTAACACTCAGAAATATTATAAATAAATGGCTTGGATAAAGGTTATTACATTGGGAGAGGCCAACGGTCTCTTGAAAAGACAATATGATGCCGCAATCAAACGTGCCTCAAAAATTTGGAACATTGTCAGCATCATGGGTTTGAATCCATCTGCAATGCGTGATTCAATGAGGTTCTATAAAACTATCATGTTCGGCGAGTCTCCGCTTTCCCGTTTTCGTCGAGAGTTGCTGGCAACTGTGGTTTCTTCAGTCAATAATTGTACGTATTGAATTCGTGCTCATGCAAACGACCTCCGTGCTGAAGTCGCAACAGAGATATACGATTCAAATGCCGCAGACAAGTTGGTCAGCGAAGTTGCAAGGAATTGGAAAACAGCGGGACTTAATTCTGCTGACCAGGCGCTTTGCGCTTTTGCCGAGAAGTTAACGCTAACACCCGAAGCAATGTCAAAAGAAAATATACAGTGTCTGGAGGATTTGGGTTTCAGTCAAACAGCGATACATGACGCAGTTCAGATCATCGGCTATTTTAATTATATAAATAGAGTTGCTGTTGCTCTTGATGTAGACTTGGAGAATGAAGTAAGGGCTTGGGAGATTTAACTGATTATTTCAGCGATAATGATGCATATGCACACGACCAGTTGAAATGCCTTAGACTTATTATTGGTTTGAAATAATGAAGAAATGAATTTTAAAATGTAATATAATTATATTATGTAAAATAATAATGGCAAAATACGATAACCTCACATGTTTGTTAGCAGATGATTACAGCACTGCTCGTCGCATCATTAAAAACGCACTAAAAGAATTAGGATTTACTTGTCTTGAAGCAGAAGATGGTGAGCAAGCTCTGGCCATTATTTTGCAGACACCTTTAAATTTAGTGATTGCGGATGTTAATATGCCCAATAAGAATGGTTTGGAACTCTTGGAAGATATTCGAGATGATGATAATTTGAAGGATCTGCCGGTAATTCTGACCTTAATAGAGCCTCTCGAAGACTTGATTTCCGCAGCAAAGGAACTTGGAATGAACGACTATCTTATCAAGCCTTTTGATGTATTTACACTTGCAAAAGTATTGGATAAAATAATTGTAACAACAGGAGGAGAGTCTTTGTAGGTGAATATGGAAAGAGCCACAAGAATTCGCTGTGCCAAGTGTAAACACTATCAGATTACATGGGATGCCGAAAAACCTTATGGTTGTAGCATACTCGGATTCAAATCACAGATGGAGCCTTCTAGTTACGTAGTTCAGGTATCCGGAGAAGAGTGCCGAAGTTTTTCTGCTAAAACATCTCGAAATAAGCAGTGATTCAGATTGCCTTTTCGCCGGTTTCTGCGGTACGTATACGGATAACCTGCTCCAGATTAGAGACAAAGATTTTGCCGTCGCCGATTCTTCCAGTTTTTGCTGCAGCTTGAATAGCATCGACTGCCTTATCTAAATCCTCATCACTGACGACAATTTCAATTTTAACTTTTGGAAGAAAATCAACAATATATTCTGCTCCACGGTAAAGTTCTGTGTGTCCTTTTTGCCTGCCAAAGCCTTTTACTTCCATGACAGTTAGCCCATGGATGCCGGCAACACCAAGATTTTCTTTAACTTCTTCTAGTTTAAATGGTTTGATAATAGCTTCAATTTTTTTCATTTAGATTCTCTATATTCATTATGAATGAGGCAGAATGCACTAAAATTATGAGGCTTTATGAGTCACATTTGCAAGTAAAAAAGTTGTCTTCTCCAGGAACTGTTCGTCTTTATCTACATTCAGTCCAAATGTTCATTAGGTTTTGCAATAAATTCCAGCAAGATTTAGTACTTCCTGAGCAATGGGAAATTCACAATATAGGCGTCAGGGAGCTGGAAGCTTTTCTGCAACATCAAATGGATATTAAA
>JAESQU010000162.1 GCA_016764995.1 SAR324 cluster bacterium
AACGGCTGGGTTGCAGTGGGCTGTTTGCCGCAAGTCCGGAATCCCGGAGACATTCTGGTTACAGAAGTTGCCGGACGTTCAATTTTGATTGTGCGTGACAAAACCGGAAAACTGGGTGCGTTTTACAACGTCTGCCGTCATCGTGGTTCCAAATTACTGGAAGAAAGCTGCAAAAGTAAAAGCATCCGTTGTCCTTATCACGCATGGGTTTATGGACTTGATGGTCAGTGTTTGGGAACCTCTATGTTTCAAAACAGACAAACCGCAGGCAAAGCACATTCTGTAGCCAAGGCCACTGATATGCTGGATGCAGCACGGTTTGATAAAAAAGATCACGGACTCTTGCCGGTATCCGTGCAAAGTTGGGGATTTTTAATTTTTGTGAATTTAAGTCAGGAACAGAATTCCGGCGCCGGACCTTCCGGACTTGAGGAATGGCTCGGAGATTTACCAAACAAATTTAAGTCACATGGTTTGGAAAACTGGTTGATTTCCGGAAAGAAAAATTATGATGTGGACTCCAATTACAAATTGGTGGCGGAAAATTTCATGGAGTATTACCATTTGCCGTTTGTGCATCCGGAACTCATGCATGTCTCCAGGATGGAGGACCATCACCGCTGCCAGGGAGCCGGCATGTACTCCGCCATGTTGACTACTCCCGTGTCACGGGATGTGGATTCAGTCTGGCTGAATCTTCCTGCGGCAGAGTGTTTGGACGAAGAACACAGACAAACCGCATATCATATTTGTATTTACCCCAATATTACAATCACTATCTTACCTAATCATGCTTTTTGTATGATCACCGATCCTATTCGTGCCGACAAAACCAGGGAAAGGACTTTCCTGCTCACACCTCCGGGAACTATGGAAAATGATGATTATGCAACGATGTTTGTGGAATTAGCAACATTTTGGGACTTGGTAAACACTCAGGATTTGGGCATCGTGGAACGAGTTCAATCCGGATTAAGCAATACAGCTTTCACCGGAGGACGTATGTGTTATCATTTCGAGGAACCGCTGCATCGCTACCAAAACTGGGTTGCGGATCGGATGTGCGGTATTCATCGAGTGCCTCCGGGAGATGATGACGAGTAAAAGATAAATTCTATAACGAACCCAAAGTACCCGACAAAATGTTTTTAGTCACCACTCTGTGATCCATTCGTAATTAGTTGTCATTCCCGTGAAAGCTGGAATCAATTATTTCAGATACTTACAACTTACTGGATTCCCGCTTTCGCGGGAATGACAAACATGGGTGTCATTATGACTTTTTACGGGACTATCACTCTGTGGTAAATAATTTTTTCTTCCATTTATTTCATTAAGAGAAACATGACTTTAGCTTCAATTCAATCTTCACAAAAAGGCCGAACCGCACGTCAGCATGGCGCGATGGAATTTTCTGATGCACCGGTTGATCTCGACAAAGTAAGGGGTTATCGTTTGCAGCGACTGCGTACAAAAATGGCGGAATTCGAAGTCGCCGGTTTGTTATTGTTCAATCAGATCAATACACGCTATGCGGTGGATGCGACCAATATGCAAATCTGGTGTTCCCATTATGAAACCCGTTGCGTATTTGTCGCACTGGATGGTCCGGTGGTGTTGTTTGATTTTTCCAATTATCCACACCTGGCGGAAGGAATTCCTACCATCGACGAATACCGCGTTCTTCCGGCTTTTTATTTTTTCGGAGCCGGAAATCGAGGTCAAGAATTTGTAAAAGATTTTGCCGTACAAATTGCGGATTTGATGAAAAATCACGGTGGGGGAAATCGCCGGCTGGCTGTAGATTCATTGTCCCACACCGGCTGTGACGCACTTCGTTCCAAGGGTTTAACACTCGTTGAAGGTGAGCAAATCACTGAAACCGCAAGAGCGGTAAAATCAAAAGAAGAGCTCATTTTGATGCAAGCCTCAATGGATGTTTGCGAAGCAGGAATTCGTTCCATGCACGAAGCATTGGAACCCGGAATTTCTGAAAACGCGCTTTGGGCCAAACTGCACGAAACAAACATTCGGCTGGGTGGAGAATGGATCGAAACTCGTCTGCTTTCTTCCGGTCCACGTACTAATCCTTGGTTCCGTGAATGCTCAATGCGTCCACTTGAAAAAGGAGATATGGTTAGTTTTGACACCGATTTGATCGGACCTTATGGCTACTGTTCGGACATTTCACGTGCCTGGGTTTGCGGTGATAAACCGACTGAAGAACAACACCGTCTTTACGCCAATGCCTTTGAACAAATTGTACACAATATTTCAGTGCTGAAAGCAGGAATGAGTTTTCGGGAGGTTTCAGAAAAATGCTGGCCGATTCCGGATGAATTTCTTTCCCATCGTTACAGCACTTTGATCCACGGAGTCGGACTTGCGGACGAATATCCCAACATTAAACACTGGAATGATTTTGAAGCTAAAGGTTATGATGGTCTTATTGAACCTGGAATGGTGCTTTGTGTGGAGTCATTCATCGGCACAGACGAGGGACGCGAAGGTGTGAAACTGGAAGAACAGGTTGTGGTCACGGAAACCGGAGTCGAGCGACAATCCAGCTATCCCTTTGAAACGGAAATGCTTTAATCATGCAATCACAAAAAGTTGTCATTCCAGCGAAAGCGGGAATCCAGGAATTTTTAAGTATTTGAATTGCTTGTCATCGGCCTAATCTTGCAATACATTCCCACTTTCCCGGGAATGACAAACATGTATGATATTTTGACTTTTTGAGAGAACATCATACTCAACAATGGTTGAATATAGGTTGGAGATTCCACCTTGGAAAAGTTCACTGACATTGAAAAAGATCAGGCATTGATGAAGTCCTGGCTTGCCGAAAACCGAATTACGGACACGGTCGCCAAATTTAAACACGGTTCCGGAATAGAGAAGTTGAATCTGCGTTTTGATATTGTCAAGTTACGGAAAGCCCTGGAAGATGCACAACAATATGTCGTGGATTTGGGTGATGGTTTTGGCGCTATTCCTTTGACACGCCGTCCCCGAAGCACCGGGATGTCTGGCACGGGTGCTGCTTCAGACACGGATTTAATTGGACGTTATTATTTGCGTCCGGATGAAACTTATGAGGAGGTGGCGCGGGATGAGGTGGTGGATGAGTTTGCGTTTTCACAATTTTGTCCGGAATTTGAGGGAACTTATTTTGAAACTTTGCATCAGCAATTGACGTGGCGTTTTCCGATTGGACGGATGCGCGTGCTATTGAAAGAGCCTTTGACTTGCAATTCGTGGCATCGTGATCCGGAACCTCGGCTGCACATTCCGATCATCACCAATCCTGGTTCACTCTTCGTGGTGAACCATCATGTGACGCACTTACCCGCTGACGGCTCGGTTTATTTCACGGACACCCGTGCTTACCACATGGCGATGAACGGCGGTGAGCAAACTAGAGTGCATATTGTGGCCGCATTACCTTTGCGAGATTAGTTTGTTCTAAAAAAACATATTAAAGGCAAGAGAAAAAATAATATGAAAATTCCTCCAAGTTGATTCTTAATTTATGGTTTGTTAAATCCAGCAAATAGTGAGTTATTTTATGTTGGACAAACAAAAAAAAGAAAAGAATTACGACTTTTAGAGCATATTGAGAGTGCTGTGTCTGGTAGAGATACACCTGTATATGCTTATATTAGGAGGTTTCTTTTTAGCGGAACCATTCCGCAAATATTTGTAATCGAAAAAATGATAAACAAAGAAGGACAGGACAATGCTTATGAAAGAGAAAAGTATTGGATTCAATGGTTCAAAGATAGCAGTAATTTCGTACTGCCATTGAAATGGAAACCTCAAACCGCTAAAAGCTATCCTGTCGTAATCGAAAAAGTAAGTTTAACAAATCTTCAAAATATAATTAAGTGAGAAGTGGAACAAAGTATATTTGGAGATTTTCAAGTTGGTCTCGTTTTTTCTTTGTTGTAATGCTTAAAAAATTCAAACCCTCAATCTTAGGTGAAAATTATGCCAAGAGAACGAAAACGCAAGGGACGCTCACAGTCCCGAACTACCCCCGGAATCCAGCAGCAGACCTGGAAACAACCCCGGAATCCTTACTCTCCTTTTGAAATCGCCAGCGCCGATCAAATTGAAGCGATCCATGAAAGTAGCATGCGTATTCTTCGTGAACTCGGTATTGCTTTTTTGGATGATGAGGCACTGGACATTCTCAAAGAACATGGCGCCGAAGTTGATTACTCCACAAAAATGGTTAAGTTTGATCCGGAATTGATTGAGAAATATATCACAAAAGCACCGGAACAATTCACGCTTCATGCACGAAATCCGCAACATAATTTGGAAGTCGGAAAGAATTGGACTTTGTTTGCATTGGTGGGAAGTCCGCCAAATTGTTCCGATTTAGACAACGGAAGACGTGTCGGAAATTATAAGGATTACCAAAATTTAATCCGCTTGGGACAGCATTTCAACGTCATCAACTTGACTGGAGGTTATCCGGTGGAACCTGTTGATTTGCCTGCAAATACAAGACATTTGGATTGCGCGTTCACTCATTTGACGCTCACAGACAAAGTCTTTCATGCCTATTCCCTGGGAAAACAGCGCATTGCGGACAGCATTGATTTGCTTTGCATAGGGCACGGACTCACACGGGAACAACTAAAAACGAGGCCCAGTCTTGTGTCGATTATCAACACTTCTTCGCCGTTGCGACTCGACGGGGTAATGATTCAGGGAATGCTGGAAATGATTCGCAACGGACAAGCTATATGCGTAACTCCTTTTACTCTCTCTGGCGCGATGGCGCCGATAACTTTGGCGGGTGCGTTGTCACTGCAAAACGCCGAAGCACTGGCCTCACTGGCTTTCACGCAAATGGTCGCGCCCGGCGCACCTGTGATTTACGGGGGATTCACTTCTAATGTGGATATGAAAACAGGCGCACCGGCATTTGGAACACCGGAAATGGCCAAAACGACCTTAATCGGCGGACAACTGGCGCGACGTTACAGACTGCCTTATCGTGCGTCCAATGTCAATGCCTGCAACACGGTTGATACTCAAGCGGGTTATGAGTCGATGATGGCTCTTTGGCCGACGATTATGAGCCACTGTAATTTTGTCAAACATGCGGCCGGTTGGCTGGAAGGCGGACTTTGCGCTTCATTTGAAAAAGTTATTGTCGATGTTGAATTATTGCAAATGATGTCTGCTTTTCTGGAAACACTTTCTTTTTCGGAAGAAGAAATGGCTTTTGAGGCCATTAAAGATGTAGGCCCCGGAGGTCATTTTTTTGGTACTCAACATACTTTGGATCGTTACGAAACTGCTTTTTATCCGCCGATTCTTTCCGAATGGAACAATTTTGGTCAATGGACAGAAGACGGCGCTTTCGACACCGCACAACGCGCCAACCGTATTTGGAAACAGGCGCTTGACGAATATCAACAACCTTACCTGGAAGAATCAATCGTTGAAGAGTTGGAAGCCTTTGTCGCAAAACGTAAGGAAAATCCGGGAATTTCGATGTTCTGAAAATAACGCTCTTGTAATAAGTTTAAATGTTAAGCTTTATTGTCATTCCCGAGAAAGCGGGAATCCATTATTTCAGATACTTACAAGTTTCTGGATTCCCGCTTTCGCGGGAATGACAACCTTTTAAAACTTTATCAAATGAATTTCAGACACGCCACACTGCCGCTTTATGATCTTCCGGAAGCCCGAATGCAGACAGATGCGCTGTGGAAAGGATTCGCTGATGCTTTCCGAAAAGTCGGTTTGGACAGCGAGCCTGACAGCATTCCGGACTCTTTATTTCGAGGGGAGAATTGTTACGATAAAACAGTTTTTTTTGGACAAGTTTGCGGTTATCCCTTGACGCATGAGTTTGCCGGACGCTTTCAGGTAATCGCGACTCCGGTCTATCGAACCCCTTACTTTACGGGGCCGGAATACCGTAGTGTGATTGTCGTGCATCGGGATTGTGAAAGCGAGCCTTACTGGGAAAAACTTGCGGATGCCAAAGGAAGTTTGGCCGTGATTAACTCAAAAAACTCGCATTCCGGTTACAATATTTTGCGCTCAATGGTTACACCGTTGACGATAGAAGCGAGCCTTACAAAACCGTTTTTCCGGAAAGTATTAGTCAGCGGAGGACACAGACAAAGCTTGTTGTTGATTTCAAACAAACAAGCGGATTTGGCGGCCATTGATGGTTTGACCTGGAGTTTATTGGAACGCTATGCTCCGGAAGATTTGGAGAGTGTGCGGATTTTAGAATTGTCACCTCCGGCACCGGCACCGGCATTTGTTACTGACACGGAGGCTTCTGACGAAAAGCTGGGACTTTTTCGGAAGGCTTTGCAAATTGTCTGTGAGGAGCCGGAATTTAAAACGGTACGCGAACAATTATTTTTGGAAAGGATAGAAATTCTTCCGGAAGATGCTTACGAAAGTATTTTGGAAATGGAAAAAGAATCGATTGAGAATTTATGATTTCACGTTTGAATCCGGAACGTCCGGTGCGACCGGAACGCCCGGTGCGGATCGAATGGCAAACTGTTTTGTTGGGTGTTTTGATTTATGGTTTATTCGGTTTAGTAACCTGGTATTATCATAGTTTGCCGGGCTGGTTTGTTTTTGCGGTCGGTGGCTTTGCCGTGGCCTGGCATGGTTCTTTGCGGCACGAAGCAGTTCATTTGCATCCGACTTCTTCCGCAAATATTAATGAACTGTTCGTTTTGCCCAGCCTGGATTTGTATTTGCCTTTTCGCCTATACTTGCAAAGCCATACTCAGCATCACATCAACGAAAACCTGACTTATCCTGAGATAGACCCGGAATCATATTATTTATTTCATCATAATTGGGATACCCTGCCCCGTTGGCGTCAAAGGGGATATTGGACTTTTCACACTCTCGCCGGGCGCTTGTTTTTGTATCCGTTTTGGATGATTCCCTGTTTTTTGAAAGACGAAGTACAGCGTTTTGTTTGCGGCGACCTGAGTAATTTGGAAGCATGGATATGGCATTTTTTCGGAGTGGTACTCACTTTGAGCTGGGTTTCTGGAGTTTGTGGCATTCCGTTCTGGGAATATCTGTTATTGTTTGTATACCCGGGAACATCGTTCACTCTGTTGCGTTCCTTTGCGGAACACCGGAGTCATCCGGACTTTGAGGGACGCACCGCTGTTTTGGAAGCAGAATCTCTATTTGGAATTTTATATCTTTACAATAATTATCACACTTTGCACCACAACGCGCCGGACATGGCGTGGTACAAACTTCCGGCTCTATTTCGTGAGAAACGCGAAGATTTGTTAAAACAAAATCACGGCTATTTGATCCGGGGCTATCGTGAATTATTCCGAAAATATTTATTTAATCCCAAAGAAATTCCATTTCTTGTGTGATTATCAAATATTTCACTTGACACAATGATTTCAAGTGCTAAGCTTTCAGGCAAATCACGGCCTGTAACCGCCGCTAAAGCGGCAAATGATTAACCATTTATACACAGGAGGAACACAAATTTTTTGACTCTATTGTCATCAATGATGTCAAATTGTTCTTATCGGGTGGAATCACTACCTGCAAACGTCGCGGATGCGGCAAATTTAAAAACCTCACTTGGGAGAAAGTTATGAGTAAAAGTAAAACCCCATCCAAAAACACAGCAGTTCGCCGATTTGTTCAGCAACTTGCCGGAAGCGCAAATGAAAGTGAAGTCAGCCGTCGTGAATTTCTCGCGACAGCGAGCGCATTAGGATTCAGCGCGGTCGCAGCCTATGGTCTGCTCGGACTGCCTTTTCCGAAAACAGCAACAGCCGCAGGTAAAAAAGGCGGCATCTTGAAGGTGTCGATGAATATCAAAGACATCAAAGACCCGCGCATTTTTGACTGGTCTGAAATGGGTAACGTAGCCCGCCAGTTTTGTGAACCATTGGTGCGCTACACTCCGGACTTCACCTTCAAAGGTATGTTGCTGGAGAGTTGGGAAGTCAATGGTGATGCGACCCAATACACCCTTCATGTGCGCAAAGGCGCAACATGGAACAACGGTGATACTTTCAATGCCGATGATGTGGTTTTTAACATCAACCGCTGGAGCGATGGCACAGTTGAAGGAAACTCAATGGCCAGCCGCATGGAAGCATTGGTGGATTCCGCGACCAAAAAAGCAAGTTCCGGAGCAATTACAAAAGTCGATGATTATACGGTACTCCTGAAATTGAAGCAGCCGGACATCAGCATAATTCCTGGTATTGCGGATTATCCTGGTTTGATCGTCCATCGCGACTTCGACAAAAATGGAGGAGATCTCAAAAAAGCTCCAATCGGCACTGGACCCTTTGAACTGAAATCTTTCGAAGTTGGTGTGGGAGCAAAACTCAGCCGCCGTAAGTCCGGCTGGTGGGGTGGTGAAGTCTATCTCGACGGCATCGAATACACAGATTTCGGAACCGATCCGGCAGCGGAAATCGCGGCTTTTGAAGCAGGAGAGATTCATGCCAATTACACAACAACAGGGGATAATGTCGAAATTATGGACGGTTTTGGGCTCAATAAATATGAAGTAGTGACTGCGGCAACTATTGTCGCCAGGATGAACGTTAGTGCCTTCCCTTACAATAACCAGAAGGTTCGCAACGCCATGCAGCTTGCAGTGGACAATTCAATAGTATTGGAATTGGGTGTTAATGGTCTAGGAAAGCCTGCCGAAAATCATCATGTTGGTCCGATGCACCCGGAATACTACAAGCTCCCTGCAATCAGTCGCAATGGAGAAAAAGCATTAGCTTTACTCAAAGAAGCAGGAGTCGCTGATCGTGAATTCGAGTTGATTTCGATTGACGACGACTGGCGGCGGAACACGACCGATGCCATTGCCGGACAACTCCGCAAAGCCGGAATCAAGGTTAAACGGACTGTCATTCCGGGATCGTCTTTCTGGAACAATTGGGTTCAATACCAGTTCTCAACGACTAACTGGAATATGCGGCCCCTCGGTGTACAGGTTCTGAAACTGGCTTATCATTCTTCAGCAATCGGAAAATGGAACGAGACCGCTTTTTCCAATGCGGAGTTTGATAAAAAGCTGGACGCTGCGTTGGGTATAGCGGATGCCGATGAGCGCCGGAAGCTGATGAAGGATATCGAGCAGATTCTGCAGGATTCAGGAATCATGATCCAGCCCTACTGGCGTTCGCTTTTCAGCCATTCTGTTGCGGGAGTTCATGGATATCGCATGCATCAGACCTTTGAACATCAGTTCGAAGAAGTTTGGCTCGACTGAGTAATTTATTACTTACTTTGGCAGGCGGACAGCAATGTCCGCCCTCCTTACTTTGAACCGGGGGCTGGGTTTCCAACCTGCTCTGCGTTCTCGGTTTACGCAGTTTCCTTTTTTGCTAATCCTAACTGTTAATGCTTCGTTTTATACTGCAACGCACTTTCATTATGGTTCTGACCATGTTGGCGTTGTCGCTGGTGGTATTTACGCTGGTTAACCTGGAACCGAATCTGCGTAAACTGGCATTGGAACAAAACAACAATCGTATGAGTCAGGAGGCAGTTGACAGCTGGCTTGATAAAAACGGTTACCGCCGCCCCTTTGTTGTACAATATGGAGAATGGCTCGGCGGAGTACTCACTGGAGATTTAGGATATTCCACCCGTTTCCGGATGCCTGTCAATGAAGTCCTGCCAAAGCGATTAGGATACACAGGAATACTTGCATTCTGGGTGCTGGTGACAATGGTTCCGTCAGCGCTGCTAATCGGTATTTTGAGCGGAATGCGCGAAGGTACCGCTCTCGATCGAATTCTCTCCATTTTTTCTGTTGCCACTACTGCCACTCCGGAATATGTGAGCGGAATCCTCTTTACCGTCATATTTGCGTCAATGCTTGGCTGGTTCAAAGGAGTCTCGAATGTAAATAATATTACTTTTGAAAATTTTACCCTGCCGGTGATGACTATGTCAATTTACGGCATGGGTTACATCGCGCGCATGACTCGTGCTTCTATGAGCGAAGTAATGACCTCACAATATGTCCGGACAGCTCATCTCAAAGGACTTCCTTTCCGGTCAGTAGTGCTCAAACATGCTTTACGTAATGCGCTGATTGCACCTTTCACAGTCATCTTGCTGCAATTTCCATGGCTCCTGACCGGGGTAGTGATTGTAGAAAAAATCTTCAATTACAAGGGATTCGGCTGGGCTTTGGTGGAAGCGGCTGAAAATAATGATATCCATTTGTTACTTGCTTGTTCACTTGTTTCCGTGGTTGTGGTAATCGGGACTCAACTCATTTCTGATGTTGGCTATGCTTACCTCAATCCCCGCATCCGTGTGGAGTCTTAAAGATGGAAACAATTAATTTCTGGGAATTGTGGGGCGGAGTAGCGTACCGTTTTTGGCCTGTGTGGGTAGGCATGGCAATTACATATCTACTGATGCGCGCGAATAGGAAACACATTGGTGTTTTTGGACATTTGCTGGACAGTCCGGTTGGTGTAACAGGTTTGATGATCGTGCTGTTCTGGTTATTTACTGCCGTGTTTGCAGATGTTGTCGCCACTTTCGATCCACTGGAACAATTCTACCGTCATCGCCGTAAACCGCCTGGAATGGTGGAGTTGGAAAGCATGATTCCCATGTATTTCGGTTCAGACAACCTTGGACGCGACCTCTTCAGCCGCATGGTATATGGCAGTCGATTCGTGCTTTTGATTGCGCCTTCAGCCACGCTGGTAGCCTTCATTGTCGGGATCACACTCGGACTTCCTGCCGGATATAAAGGTGGACGAACAGACTCAATTCTTTCGTTTATCGCAAACATGATTTTATCATTTCCGGTAATCGTTTTGTTCTATCTTTTGGTAACTCCCGGAATCCGCGAGACGGCTTTGCCCAATGTGATGGCAAGTGTCTTTTTTATGTTTCCTATCGTTTTTGCCCTGACAGTCCTCCGGAGCCGTTTCTCGGAACGTCCTGGATTACTGTTTCCCTGGAGCGTGATCATCCTCATACTGGGAGGATGGCTCTATTCTGGAGTAGTTTTCAATTCCGACCCGTTGGGTTTGATTTCGATGGACCCCAACGAACTCAACATCTTTGCCGCTGTAGTTTTCGCCAGTTCTCCGGGAGTCTTCAGGATTGTCCGTGGATTGACCATGGACATCAAAACCCGCGACTATGTGGCTGCCGCCCAGACGCGTGGTGAAACGCCATGGTACATCATGCTCTGGGAAATACTGCCCAACGCCAGAGGGCCTTTGATCGTTGATGCCTGCCTGCGTATCGGCTACACGACTATTCTGCTCGGTACACTCGGTTTTTTCGGTTTGGGACTGGCTCCGGAAAGTCCGGACTGGGGTTCGATGATCAATCAAACACGGGGCTTCATCCGTCTGGTTCCGACTATTGTTTTGCCGCAAACCATTGCACTGGCCAGTTTTGTTTTGGGCCTAAATTTATTGGCGGACGGACTGCGTGAAGAATCGCTGAAAGATTAAGCAGAAGGCAATAGTTTTGGTTAAAGTGTTTTTATTTAGCCGCTAAGGACACTAAGTTCACTAAGTATTGTAATTAGCGTTCTTAGCGTTCTTAGCGGCTATTTACAAAAAACTAAAAATATGTGGCTGAAAAGTAACGAAAACAGAAATTAAAAAATGACTGAACCTATTCTGGAAATTAATAATCTGTCAGTATCCTTCTTCACACGTCATGGAGAAATTCCCGCGGTAATGGATTTTTCAATGAGCGTGCACGCCGGAGAAGCAATGGGATTGGTTGGCGAATCCGGATGCGGAAAGTCCACCGTCGCACTGGCGATTATGCGCTATCTGGGTGGAAATGGTAGAATCACCAAGGGCAGCATCCGCTTTCGGGGACGTGAAATGACAGACATGACCGGAGCAGAACTGCGGGAACTACGCGGATCTCAGATTTCCATGATTTATCAGGAACCGATGGCTTCGTTGAATCCTGCCATGCGCGTCGGTCTGCAATTGATGGAAGTGCCTTTATCACACGAATACATCAGCAAGAATGAAGCAAAGCAACGTTCGCTGGAAATGCTGGAATCAGTTCGTCTTCCGGATCCGGAGCGAATCTTCCGTTCTTATCCACATCAAATTTCCGGAGGACAGCAACAGCGTATCGTCATTGCAATGGCACTCTTGTCTCAACCGGATTTACTCTTACTCGATGAACCTACTACTGCCCTGGATGTCACTGTGGAAGCGGGGATTGTTGAATTGGTTCGTGAGCTTGGACGAAAATTTGGTACATCGATGCTTTTCGTCTCACACAATCTTGGCTTGATTCTGGAAACATGCGATCGTATCACAGTTATGTATTCCGGCGAAGCGGTCGAAAGTGGCCCGATTAAAGATGTCTTCAGAAAAATGCAGCATCCGTACACACAAGGTTTGCTGCGCTCGATTCCTCTTCCCGGCACAGATAAGTCTGCTCATCCGCTGATTCCAATTCGAGGACAATTGCCCCTTCCGCATGAACGTCCCCAGGGTTGCAATTTCGGTCCACGCTGTAACCATTTTCAATCCGCTTTATGTGACGTTAATGCTGTGCCGATGATCTCAGTCAACGAAAGAGAGCATTTCAGTCGTTGTCTGCGGGTTCCGGAAATTGACTGGAACGCTCCGCCGGAATCTTCAGCCAAATCAGCACCAATGGAAATTGGCAAAACAATTTTGGCTGTCCGCAATCTCAGCAAACATTATGATGTTTCTGCAAATAACTTGTTTGCATCCGGCAAAGCTGGAACCGTGAAAGCAAATGAGAACATCACTTTTGAAGCAAAAAAAGGAGAAATCGTTGCCATTGTGGGCGAATCCGGATGCGGAAAATCAACACTTGCGAAAATTTTGCTGGGTTTAGAACAGGCATCTGAAGGAAGCGCGGATTTTGAAGGTGTCGATTTGGCGAATATTCCTGTTGAAAGCCGCAACGTTAAAACCGTAGGTCATTTGCAAATTGTTTTTCAAAATCCCTTTGACACGCTCAATCCCAGTCACACCATCGGCAACCAAATTGTGCGTGCCCTGGAGAAATTTGGTGTCGGTAAAACTCCGGATGAACGACGTGAATTAATGCTTGAACTGCTGGATTTAGTCAAACTTCCTCGTGAATTTGAAAGGCGCGTACCACGTCAACTTTCCGGTGGACAAAAACAACGGGTTGGAATCGCCCGTGCTTTTGCTGGAAAACCTGCTCTGGTCGTCGCAGACGAACCGGTTTCCGCTTTGGACGTTTCGGTGCAAGCCGCCATCACGGAACTCTTAACAGATATTCAGCGTGAGGAGCAAACGACATTGCTCTTTATCAGTCACGATTTGAGCATGGTGCGCTATCTGGCAGATCGCGTAATTGTCATGTATCTCGGACGAATTGTAGAACATGGAACTGCTGACGAAGTTTTCTCTCCACCATATCATCCATACACCGAAGCACTCCTTTCTGCGGTTCCAATCCCTGATCCGGATATCAAAAAACAACATATAATTTTGGAAGGAGACATCCCCAGTGCCCTCAATCCTCCTTCAGGTTGCTCCTTCCACACCCGTTGTCACCGAAAAATAGAGGGGCTATGTGAGATTGAAATTCCTCCTCAAAAAACTCTTTCGTCCGAACATAACATCCTTTGTCACCTTTCAGAAGAAACTCTTCAGTCAATGACTTCGGTTTTCCGGATTGAGAAAAATGAGAACAAAGACTCTTTCCTTCATGACAATAACAAATAAATATAGACAATAAAGACAATGGACTCAGTACTTTGATTAAACAATTCCATCGTAATCAAGGCTGTTTTTAGTGGTTTCGGAACTCCTTATTCTCATTTTAAGTATTTCGGAACTCGGTGTTCCGCTTTCTACACGATCTTAGCGCTAGTTATTTTTGATGTTTTACTATTTGTAATATATTGTTATATAAGACTATTATTAATTATTCCCACATTTTTTCAAGCACAAATTTTTGTAGCTTAATTTATTAACTCAGAAAGCTGTTTAGAAACGGAACTATAAGTTCTTGTTATATTATTATATTTAATTTTTTTCTGTATTATCAGTAAGTTATTTGTTGGCATTACGTGTGCAGTTGGTTGCGTACAGATCTCGAACCTTGTAACAATTGTTAGCTCTCATCTATAATCAGCAAAGCAGAAATAATGGAAATACTATTTAGCGAATCAGACTCCTTGGAAAGCAGTAATTTTATGGAACCAGCAGACGATCTACAAGAAATATCTGAGCAAAGAACTACTTGGTCAATGGAAATTTTACCACACAATATCGCAGACGTCCCGTTGATTCCAGAGTGTATAAACGAAGTCTATATCACGATGATTCCAGGAGCGCATTGCTGGGAAACGATCCAAACCGCTCAACAGATTCAAGCCGTAGGAAAACATGCTGTACCGCATATTGCGGCACGCAGTTTTGCCGGAGTAGAGGAATTGGAAGCATGTCTTTCCGGACTTCAGGAAGCAGGAATCGAAAGAGCCTTGTTAATCGGTGGAGGTAATTCCGAACTGGCAGGCGAATTCAGTTGTGTAATGGATATTTTAAAAACAGGTTTATTGGCAAAGTACGGCATCAACGCTCTTGATTTTGCCGGACATCCAGAAGGAAACCCGGATGATCCAAATTCCGAATTCCATTTGCTTGAAAAATTACGTTGGACGGAAGAGCGCGGAATTCCAGCCCGCATCATAACGCAATGGTGTTTAGACACTGATGGAGCAAATGCCTGGATTTCCGGACTTAGAGAAAAAGGAATTTGTAATCCGATTCACATTGGAATACCAGGTCCATCAACCATAAAAACTTTGATGCGTTTTGCCAAGGTTTGCGGAGTAAAAGCTTCTACAAAGATATTACGTAAACAGGGATTGAATCTCAGCAAATTGATGTTTGTTAATAAACCCGATAAAATCATTTCAGGATTACGTGGTTATGACCAGCTTCATCTTTATCCTTTTGGAGGCCTTGAGAAATCTGCCGCATGGCTAACTGAGTGGCAAAGGAATAACCTCTAGCACATCGTCAAGCTTAGCCCAAAAACCCGGAACCTGCTCCATGCCTCATTCTTTGAAAGTTCCAGACGCACGAGTTGTTTTTACACCCTCTGGAAAGCGCGGTTATTTTCCATTGGGAACTCCTGTATTGCAGGCAGCACAAATTTTGGGAGTGGACATCGATTCAGTTTGCGGCGGTCGCGGTCTTTGCGGACGTTGTCAAATCGTGCAGGCCACAGGCAACTTTCCCAAACACAAAATCAATTCTAAATCCGAAAATATCTCTGTACTGAGTGATACTGAAAAAACATATGCGGAGCGTCCAAAAAAGTCACTCCAAGACGGCAGGAGACTCAGTTGCGCCACCAAGATATTAGGTGATTGCGTAATTGATGTTCCGGCGGACAGTCAGGTGCATCAGCAGATCATCCGCAAGGAGGCTGATGCCTTTGATATTGAAATTGTGCCGCCCGTGCAATTGCATTACGTTGAAGTCTGGCAGCCAGACATGCATGATCCTTCCGGAGATTTGCGCCGCCTGCGTGAAGCCCTGGAGCGCGAGTGGCAGCTCAAAGACTTACGCTTTGGTCCCGGAATGCTACTCTCATTGCAAAGGGAGTTGCGAGAAGGAAATTGGAAAGTTACTGTTGCAGTGGATTATCTGGGACAAGTAATTGCGGTTTATCCAGGATTTAGAGAATCCTTATGCGGACTTGCCGTAGATGTCGGTTCAACCACAGTGGCAGCTCACCTCTGTAATCTCAGAACCGGTGAAGTGCTGGCTTCTGCCGGAGTGATGAATCCGCAAATTCGCTTTGGCGAAGATTTGATGAGCCGCGTTTCATACGTGATGATGCATCCCGGCGGTGATCGTGAAATGACAAAAGTAATCCGGGCAGCAATCAACGATCTTGCGGTAAAAGTTACCACCCAAGCCAAACGGGAATTAGACGAAATTGTAGAAGTTACTTTTGTCGGCAATCCAATTATGCACCATCTGCTGCTTGGAATTAACCCCATAGAACTCGGAGGAGCGCCATTTGCTTTAGCCACCGATGAAAGTGTCAGAGTTCGCGCGAGGGATTTGGATTTAACTTTACATACGAACACACGATGTTATGTTTTGCCTTGCATCGCAGGACATGTTGGCGCAGATACGGCAGGCATGATTTTGTCAGAAGCACCTCATCAGCGGGAAGCCATGACATTGCTCGTCGATATCGGTACAAATGCTGAAATTGTTTTAGGCAATAACGAACGCCTCGTTGCGGCTTCAAGTCCAACAGGACCAGCTTTTGAAGGCGCGCAAATTTCTTCCGGACAGAGAGCTGCGCCTGGAGCAATTGAGCGTGTGCGAATTGACCGTGAAACTTTGGAGCCTTATTATCAAGTCATAGGTTCCGAAATGTGGTCGAACGAATCCGGTTTTGAAAAAGACACTAAGGGTCTGGACATCACAGGAATTTGCGGTTCCGGAATCATCGAGGTAATTGCGGAAATGTATTTAGCAGGAATTCTCAGTCAAGATGGCGTAATAAATGGTGCTTTGGCCGAAAAGAGTAAGCACATAATTCCTGATGGACGCACATTTTCCTATGTTTTGTCTCAAGGCAAGCATAATATTCAAGTCACTCAAAATGATGTCCGAGCAGTTCAGTTGGCCAAAGCGGCGCTCTATGCCGGAATCCGTTTGCTGATGGAGCGGATGGAAATTGAAACTGTTGACCGCATCCGCCTTGCCGGTGCATTCGGTAGCAATATTGACGTCAAATACGCAATGGTGCTGGGCTTGATTCCGGATTGTGATTTGGAACAAGTAAGTGCCGCGGGAAATGCTGCTGGAACCGGCGCGAGAATCGCACTGCTGAATTATGAATCACGACAAGAAATTGAAGAAGTCGTGCGCCAGGTTGAAAAAGTTGAAACTGCCGTTGAAACAAAATTTCAGGAGCATTTTGTTCATGCCATGGCATTTCCACACAAAGTCGATTCCTTCCCAAATTTGGCAAAAGTAATTGATCTTCCTGCTGAAACAAACATGCAAAATTACGCGGATACAAATCGAGTTCGTAAACGAAGACGTAAAAAAAGATAATCATTTTAGTTTACAGTTGACGGCACACCTTGATTCAGTGTCAATATTTTGCTTCGCTCGGAATGACAAGAATGCTTAAAACAGTTTCCATATTAGTCTATTTACATGACTAATGACTTGCTAGTTAGAAAACCCCAAGGAGATCAATAATGGCACCAAATTCAGGACACCGCATGGGCGGCAGAAGTGCACGGAAAGCACAAAGAGCAGCAGCTCTTCCGGATAATATGAAACCCGTACATCCTGGACAGGAAAGCGGGAACTTCAAGCCTTTGAAAGAAGATGATTTACCAAAAATTCACGAAGCAGTTCTGGAAGTTCTGGAAACAATCGGCATGGACAAAGCGATTCCTTCTTGTATTGAAGCTTGCACCGCGGTTGGCTGCACGGTTTCAGCAGAAGGTCGACTGCTATTTCCACGCTCAGTTGTCAAAGATGGTATCGCAAAAGCCGGACGTGACATTACATTTTTTGGTGCGTCTCCGGAACACGATCTGCACTTGAGCGGAAAAAAAGTTCATTTTGGCACTGCAGGAGCAGCGGTTCACATTCTTGATCCGATCAGTCGTAAGTACCGTGAATCAAACTTGGCTGATCTTTTTGATATTGCCAGGATCTGTGACACATTGGAACATATCCATTTTTTTCAAAGATCGATCGTTTGCAGGGATTTGGAAGATGTACGTGAAATGGATTTAAACACTTGTTACGCTTCGATTGCCGGAACCAAAAAACATGTAGGTACCAGTTTTTCATTTCCCGAAAATGTGGATGAGGCTTTGCAAATGCTACATCTAATTGCAGGCAGTGAAGAAGCATGGCGGGAGCGGCCATTTGTGAGCATGTCCGTTTGTCATGTCGTGCCACCTTTGAAATTTGCTGAAGACGCCAGTGCTTGTCTGGAAGCCGGAGTAAAGGGTGGAATGCCTATTTTATTACTATCGGCAGGACAGGCTGGAGCAACTTCACCAGCCTCATTGGCTCGCTGTGTGGTGCAAGCCACGTCTGAAGTTTTAGCAGGACTGGTTTACGTCAATGCCATCCAGGAGGGCGCACCAGCGATATTTGGCGCATGGCCGTTTGTTTCAGATTTACGTACCGGAGCCATGAGTGGTGGAAGTGGTGAACAAGCCGTCTTGATGGCAGCTTGTGGACAAATGGCAAAGTACTACGACTTACCCTGTGGAATTGCCGCAGGTATGACAGATTCAAAAATTCCAGATGCGCAATCCGGATATGAAAAAGGCTATACTGTTTCATTAGCAGGACATTCCGGCGCAAATCTAATTTATGAATCGGCAGGAATGCACGCTAGTTTGCTGGGTTGTTGTCTTGAAAGTTACGTCATTGATAACGATATGCTGGGGGCAATTAACCGCACAATCAGAGGAATAGAAGTAAACGCTGAAACACTTGGACTTGGACCGATCCGCGATGTTTGTCTTGATGGTCCCGGTCATTATCTAGGTCATGAGCAGACTTTGAGTAGAATGGAAACAGATTATCTTTATCCTATTGTTGGTGACCGAGAAAATATCAATAACTGGATTGAACAAGG
>JAESQU010000163.1 GCA_016764995.1 SAR324 cluster bacterium
GGTGGAGACGAGGGGGGTCGAACCCCTTACCTCAACGCTGCCAGCGTTGCGCTCTACCAGTTGAGCTACGTCCCCAAAAGTTGAAAAAGGCAGGATGAGCAGAAATCCAATTCCGGATTTTGACAAGCAGTATAAATTTAAGTTTGTTTGCTTGGCTTGTCACCGGAAGGTGAACAGATAACGCCCTGAATGTTGGCGTCCCCAAGGGGAGTCGAACCCCTGTTGCCGCCGTGAAAGGGCGGAGTCCTAGGCCGCTAGACGATGGGGACTAGCAACCCAATATAATATAATTGTTGGCGGGTCTTGTCAATATATTTTTAGTTGTTTTGAACAAAGAATGCTGAACTGGATAAAGTCCTTTAATCGTGTCATTGCTTAGGCGGTGAGAAATTTTGCTTAAGTTAATACAAGAATATCTTTATGATTTCTCGCTTTGCTCGAAATGACAAAAAATTGATTCTCACTCCAGATCAGATTGAAGACAAGAAACGCGGATTCTCACAAGATTCTGGATTCCAGCTTCCGCGGGAATGACAAATATATTTCTCGCTTTACTCGAAATGACAAAAAGTTGAATCCCGCTCCAGATCAGATTGAATACAAGAAACGTGGATTCACACAAGATTCTGGATTCCAGCTTCCGCGGGAATGACAAAATAATATCTTTCTACAGTCGGCATGAAAACGTGGACTTCAGAGTGTATTGCTCAACGATTAAGCATAGCTTTTTCTAGGCGGACATATTTTTCAGTTTTGCAGAAAACGTTTTATTTCACTGGCCAATTTTTGCGGAATTCCGGGAACCTGCATTATTTCGTCTGAAGATGCTTGTTTCAAGAGAGTTAAACTGCCAAAGTGCTTCAGCAGGAGTCGTCGGCGTTTCGGACCGATTCCGGGAATATCATCAATTTTCGAATGCAGCGTATGTTTGCGTTTGAGTTTACGTTGAAATTCGATGGCAAAACGGTGTGATTCGTCTCTGATATTTTGCAGAAAATAAAGCACATCAGAATTTCTACGCAGGCGGATTTCGTTTTTCTGGTTGGGCTTCACCACATATTCGTAATCAAAATTCTCACCACGACTGCGCCCCCTTTTTTTTTCGGAACGTCCTTTTGCCAGTCCAATCAAATCTACTTTCCGCAAAATATCAAGTTCCGCCAACACCTTTGCGGCAATACTGATTTGTCCCTTTCCGCCGTCAATTAAAATCAAATCCGGAAGTTTATTTCCTTCCGCCAGCGTGCGTTTGTAACGCCGTGTGAGAACTTCTTTCATGCTCGCAAAATCGTCTGGACCGTTTATGCTGGTTATTTTATATTTGCGGAAATCATTTTTAGAAGCAGCATTATTTTTCCAGCAGACCATTGACGCAACCGTCATTGTTCCGGAAAGATGAGAAATATCAAAAGCTTCTACAAATTCCGGAGTACGGTTCAATCTTAATTCATACTTGACGTGTTGCAGAACATTTTTATTTTTGGAGGAACGGATTCGTTGCTCCGACAAATTAACTTTTGCGTTACTGTATGCCATGCTGACCAGTTCCTTTTTACGTCCTTTTTGCGGACAAACAACATGCACGCGCCGTTTTGAATTTTTATTGAGCGCGTCTTCGAGCATTTTTCTATCAGTGTAATCAAAGGGCAACAAAATTTCACGTGGGACAATTGAACCTTCCGGCATGTAAATTCGATGCAACGCCTGTCCGAGCAAATTGTCATCGGAAGCTTCGCTGCTGTCTTCAAAAAAGAAAAAATCTGTTCCGAGCAGTCTGCCGTTACGGATGAACAATACCTGAACTCCGGTGGAATCTGATTCACGGAAAAGATTGAACACATCCTGATCCTTGCCCTTGACATCCAACACCATTTGTCTTTCGAAAATCCTGCTCATGGCCTGAATCTGATCACGGTATTGAGCAGATTTTTCAAATTCAAGCTTCTTTGATGTTTGAGCCATCCGCTTTTCAAGTTCCCGCAGAAGTTCCTGATCGCGTCCTTTTAAAAAGAGACGAACCTGACGCACCACCTTTGCGTATTCTTCCACAGAAACAACACCGCGGCACGGTGCAAGGCAACGCTGCATTTGAAAATTTAGACAGGGACGATAAGTCTTTTTGCCGTCTAGCAGCATTTTGCTGGTACGTATCGGAAAATATGTCATGACCGCTTTCAGTACTTGACGGGCGTCTTTCACGGAGGTGTAGGGTCCATAATATTCTGATTTCGCGTCAATTTTTTCACGTACCAGAAAGAGGCGTGGATACATTTCTCCAACAGTCAATTTGCAGTACGGATATGATTTCCCATCCTTGAACGCCACGTTGTAGCGCGGATGATGTCGCTTGATCAACTGCTCCTCCAAAATCAGTGCTTCGGCTTCTGTGTCAGTTACAATCAGGGAGAAATCATGGATACGGGACACCATCAGCTTGATCCGCAAATTGTGTTTTGCCGAGACGTGAAAATAGGAACGGACGCGGTTACGGAGGGTTTTGGATTTGCCGATGTAGAGGATGCTTTGCTGCTCATCCTTGAAAAGATAAACTCCAGGAAGGTCGGGGAGGAGCGAGAGTTTTTCCTCTGCGGGAGAAGTGGTCCCGCCACTTGCTTCAGCATGGCGGGTGGGCTTGTTCATAGAATTACTGCATTAAATCTGCTATTGTTTCAGGTACTTGTTTCACAAATTCGCTCATTGTTCCGTAAGGGCTAATGTCCATTTTCAGGGAGTGCTGAATCACAACAGTCGGTGTTCCTGTCACTCCATAAATTGCGGATTTGCGTTCACCTTCTTTGATCAGTTTGTTGACCCACGCCTGGTCTTTTTCCTGTTGATATTCTTTGTTGATGCCCAGCGAGCGTGCCAGATAATTTGTAATTCCGGGATCAAAAACATTTACGCGGTGTTTGAAACTGGCTTTGAAAAGTTCATCTTTGATCAATTTCCCTTTGCCGATTTTCCTGGCCACGTAATAAAGACGCAGGGGGGAATCATCCTGTCCACGGAAGACAATCGGAATATCAATAAATTCGACTTTGTCCGCAAATTTCTTACGGAAGTCTTTTGATGCCTTGTGCAGCCTGTTACAATGCGGACAGCCGAAATTCATAAATTCCTCAAAGACGACTTTGCTGACACTGTGCGCAGTCGGAATTGATCCGACTAACTGATAGTGTCCGCGGATTGATTCCTTCGCAGAAACAGAAAATGCGAAGGCCAATCCAAAAATTATCAATACTATTTTTTGCATTTATTTACTCAAAATATTAGTTGTTGAAATACTGGATTCCCTTTTTCACGGGAATGACAAATTTTTACGGAGTTCACGAAAGATCACCCCACAAAAACTGTAAAATTGAAACGGCACTCACGGCGGCAGTTTCAGAGCGCAGAATTCTGGGGCCAAGATCAACCGGACGCAGACCTGAGCTGAGAGCCAATTCAATTTCATCCGGATGAAAACCTCCTTCCGGACCAATCAGCACACGCTGGTGCAGTTGATTTGTTCCTGTGACAACAGCGGAATTTTTCCATGAAACAGCATCCGCGCTTTCTGCGGAAAGCAACCAGAAATTTCGACATTCCGGAAGTTTTTCCAGTGCGGTCGCTAAATCAGGATGCAAGAAAACTTCCGGAGGAAATTGGCGTCCGCACTGTTTTGATGCTTCCAGCACAATTTTCTGCCAGCGGCTAAGTTGACGTTTCTGCTGTGAAAAATGAAAAGAATTCGGCGAATGAGTTCCGCAAAAAAAGTCCATTCGGCTGACTCCAAGTTCAGTCGATTTTTGCAGAATCCAGTCCAGTGCCTTTTCCTTGGGCAGGGCTTGCAATATTTCAAGACGTAACGCAGATGCTTGCGGAACCGCGACAGAATTTTCCGGAACAAATCTCAGTGTGCCGCGTCCAAAATTTGTCAAAAGCGCATCAAAGCGTTGACCATTTTGATCCTGAATCAGGAAGCGCTCTCCGGAACGCATTCGCCGGGATTTCAAAACATGCCGTGCTTCCTCACCATCAAGTTCGTACTGCTGTCCGCATTCAAGCACCCCCTCAAAAATGAAATACGACATTTTTCCTGATCAGGAATACTTGAAGTTCAGTTGGTCTTTTTTAATACCAATACTGACCTCTCCTCCATTTTCCAACTTACCAAACAGAACCTCGTCTGCCAGGATGGTTTCAATTTCCCGCTGAATTGTACGTCCCATTGGTCGTGCGCCGAAGATTGGATCATAACCTTTTTTGGCTAACCATGTTTTTGCTGCATCCGTCACATTGATGATCACCTTCTGTTGCTGCAGTTTAACTTCCAATTCCACCAGCATTTTTTCGACAACCATCAAAACAACGTCTTCCGGAAGACCATTAAATGAAATGGTGTTGTCCAGACGGTTGCGGAATTCGGGACTGAAGACTTTTTCAATTGCTTTTTTGGAGGGCGCTTTTGGGGTACTGTCGCCAAATCCGATGGTGGACGAACTCATTTCCTTGGCGCCAACATTGGAAGTCATCACCAGCACAACATTGCGGAAATCAGCCTCACGTCCGGTGTTGTCTGTCAAGGTCGCATGATCCATCACCTGCAGCAGAATGTTGAAAATGTCAGGATGCGCCTTTTCGATTTCATCGAGCAGAATCACACAATGCGGATTTTTCCGCACCGCGTCCGTCAGCAGACCGCCCTGATCAAAACCGACGTAGCCCGGAGGCGCACCGATCAAACGGGAAACGGTGTGCTTCTCCATGTATTCGCTCATGTCAAAGCGTTCAAACTTGATGCCCATGATAAAGGCCAGCTGCTTGGCCAATTCTGTTTTGCCGACTCCGGTTGGGCCGGTAAAAAGGAAAGAGCCGATAGGATGTTCCGGATGATGCAGTCCGGCTCGTGAACGTTTGATGGACTGGACCAAAATTGCAATGGCCTCATCCTGTCCAAAAACCTGCATTTTCAATTCTTTTTCGAGATCACGCAGTTTATCCTTATCATTGGAATTCATACGTTCAACCGGAACCCTTGCCATACCGGCCACCACTTTTTCAATATCCGGCACACCCACAGTTTTTCGTTTTGTTCCAGGACGGAGTCGCACCATGGAACCTGCTTCATCTATCACGTCAATTGCCTTGTCCGGCAAATAACGTTCATTGATATATTTTTCCGAAAGTTCCGCAGCAACTTTCAGTGATCCAGCTGTGTAACGCAGCTGATGATGTTTTTCGTAACGTGATTTTAAACCTTTGAGAATCTTGATTGTTTCCGCCAGTGTTGGTTCAAGAATGTCAATTTTTTGAAAACGGCGGGAAAGCGCACGATCTTTTTCAAATATCTTTTTGTATTCTTCATAGGTCGTGGAACCGATACAGCGTATTTCACCTTTGGCAAGCGCGGGTTTCAACAGATTGGAAACATCCATCGATCCTCCGCTGGTTGCTCCCGCTCCAATGATTGTGTGGATTTCATCGATGAATAATATTGAACCCGGACGTTTTTCAAGTGCTTTCAGCACGGCTTTTATGCGCTGTTCAAAATCTCCACGGAACTTGGTTCCGGCTAACAAAGCACCAATATCAAGCGCAAATACTTCTGTTCCTTCCAGAATTTCCGGAATATCGCCATTGTAAATTTGCAGTGCAAGACCTTCCGCCACTGCGGTTTTTCCAACTCCCGGATCACCGACATAAATCGGATTATTTTTACGCCGTCTGCACAAAATCTGTAAGGTACGCTTGATTTCATTTTCACGTCCAATCAGCGGATCAATCCGTTTTTCTTCTGCCTGCCGTGTCAAATTCTGGGTGTATAGTTCCAGCGGATTCTGCTCACGACGTGTTTGCTGACCCTCTTCGTCTTCTTCTCCGCCTTCATAATCATGGCCGTCACTCTTTTCTTCTTCTTCCGCAGGAACTTTGGCAATTCCATGCGAAATATAATTCAGCAGATCAAGACGAGTGATGTCCTGTTTTTGCAAAAAATATGATGCGTAGGAGCGGGATTCACGGTGAATTGCCACCAGCACATCACCCACATCCGCGGATGCTTTCCCGGAACTGTTAACATGCATGATTGCCAGATGCAGCACACGCTGGACGGCCTTTGTTTGACGCGGCAATTTATTTTCATCAACTTCTTCCTGTTGAGAAAAGAAGTCCTCCAAATCCTGCTTGATGAGTGTGGAGTCGCCTCCGCAACTCCGAATCACATTTAGTCCCGCATCGTTGTGGAGGAGAGCATAGAGAATATGTTCAACGCACAAATACTCATGCCGCCGATCAATAGCTTCACTTTGAGCCGCCATCAAACACATTTCTAAATCTTTTGTAAACATAACCTCAACTCAATTTTCTTCCATTGTTGCCTGCAAAGGATATTCATATTGCTCTGCCAGTCCATGCACAGATTCGATTTTTGTTTCCGCAACTTCAAAAGTGTAGGAGCCACAAACTCCAATTCCGTTTTCATGAACATGAATCATAATTTGAGTTGCCTCAGCCAAACTTTTTTTAAACACAGTTTCCAAAATGAACACCACAAATTCCATGGTGGTATAGTTGTCGTTATGCAGCAAAACCTTGTAACTCTGAGGCGGCTTCAATTTATGCCGTGTTTTGGTCTTTACCTGTTCATCAAATTCTATTTCACCCATTATTTTTTCCCAGAGAACCAACCCTGAATTCCAAATAATCCATTTCAGCAAGATTATTTTTCAGAAAATATCTTTCTGCTGATAATTGCACTTTAGACCAATTATTGGTTAAGTCAATACGTTTTTTAAATAATTTGCTTTAACTTGCCTTCACTCTTACTTCCAGCGCCGATTCAGCATCTTTCAAAAATACCCTGCTATTGGGCTTAACACTGCTTGTCAGCCAGACATTTCCGCCGATAATTGAGCCTTCTCCAATCACCACATCGCCTAAAATTGTCGCGCCGGAATAAACTATCACGTTGTTCTCGATTGTCGGATGGCGTTTTAAGCCCGGATTTGCCAGTGAATGCTGCGGACTGAGCGCGCCTAAAGTTACACCTTGATAGAGCCGAACCTGATCTTTGATAATCGCGGTTTCACCAATCACAATTCCGGTACCGTGATCGATCATGAGGCCTTTTCCAATTGTGACTCCCGGATGAATATCTACTCCGGTTTTAGAGTGAACGTGTTCAGTCATGATTCGTGGTATCAAAGGGACATCTCTTTTGTGCAAAAAATGCGCAATTCTGAAAACGCTCACCGCCTGCAGTCCGGGGTAGGCCAACACAATTTCACGCTTGCTTACTGAAGCAGGATCGCCTTCAAGAATCGCGCTCACATCCTCGGAAAGAATATCGCGCAATTCCGGAAGAAATTCTAAAAATTCGAAAGCAATGTTTTCAACCCGCTCTCCAAATTTAGGCATCTCATCACAGTTTTTTCCTTCTTCAGTTGCCTTCCAGCAAAGTACCATTTCAATGGCTTCTTTGAGGCGGTAGAAAATTGACACAGTCTGTTGTCCAACCACATGCGGTAAATTTAGATAATCAAAAGATTCTTGACGTATCAAGCCCGGAAACAAAAGAGCTTGAATATCTTCAATTAGCGCGACTATATTTTCCTTTACCGGCAAATCAATGTTGCCGATATGTTCTATTTCCGGATGTTCGTGGTATGATGCCATCAATGCATCTATCGAATTTTGGAGTCTTGTTTCCTGCTTAGTAGCCATTTTATATTTGCTGTTTTAAAAATGATAATCCGGAATCATTTCGTTTAAGAAATAGTGTTCCGGAATTGAGTTGAGCGAAACTTACTGCTATGCTGTAAAACATAACTCAAAAATGATGGTCTCGCAACGAGTCAAAAACTGCGCTGAAGTTTTTTGCAATACAGCACTTTTTATGATGGCCTAAAAAATAACCGCCGATTTAGTATGCAAACTTATAAAAAAGAATTTGCCGAATTTCTTGTCCGCGCAAACGCACTTCAATTTGGAGAGTACACTCTCAAAAGCGGGCGTATTTCTCCGTATTTTTTCAACTCCTCAAAATTCAACAACGGCCCCCTGATTGAAGAGCTGGGTTTATACTATGCCGCAGCAATTGAGGAAAATGCTCCTAACTGCAGTTTAATTTTTGGCCCAGCCTACAAGGGCATTCCGTTGTGTGTTTCTGCGGCAAGTGCATTGTCCGGCAGACTTAAAAAGAATATCGGATATTTCTTTAATCGAAAAGAGAAAAAGACACATGGCGACCAAGGAATTCTTGTTGGTCAGTTACCGCTCGCACATGATTCTGTGGTCATGGTTGATGATGTGATCACCGATGGTCTTACAAAAATTGAATCGGTCGAACTGATTCGGGAACTCTGCAAAGTCGAATTTAGCGGAGTTCTTGTTGCTCTGGACCGCATGGAAAAAAATTCACAGGGTAATGACGCAATTGCGGAATTTCAGCAAAAAACCGGTGTTCCAGTCTGGTCAATCATCACAATCCGTGAAATCTGCGCATATTTGAAAAACCGTGAAATAGACGGATCAGTTGTGCTGGACGAGTCAATTTTTCTGAAAATTGAGAATTATCTCGCAGAACACAGCGTCCGTCCTTAGTAAACATTACATCTCTTGTAACACAATCATGCAAAAAGCGCAAGAATCTGAACGGAGCATACACCGAGCAAAGGTGTCTTGGCTACAATCCGGTGAGGATTTGGAGATGGCAAAATCCTTTATCAAAACAAATCCGGACACAAGTTGTCTGCTCAGTAATCAAGCAGCAATCAATGCCTTCAGTTCCATTTTGCTGGCACAAGGTCATTTTCAGCTTCCGGCATATTCTTCAACAGAAATGCTAAATCTTTGCAGTTCTGTCGCACCGGAAGTTGAGATAACACGTGCTCAATGTGACGTACTTGACAGTGCGTTGAATCGGGATTTATTGGGACACACTCGTCAAAAAAATATCCAGTTCACTCCTGCATTCGCAAAAACTTCGTATGAAGCAAGTAGGAAAATTCATAAAATAATCAAAGCATACTGGCAGGAAAATAAAGTTCGTTTCTTTGCGCCGTGAAATTTATGTTGAAAAAAATCAGGCGTGGTCTTGCTGACCATCAGCCGCTGATAAATTCTCATCTCCAAAAACGTGCATCCGTGCTCATTCCTCTGCTGGAATGTGAAGGTGAGCTGTTTGTTATGCTCACTCAGCGTTCAGAAAAACTGCATTCACATGCCGGTCAAGTTTCGTTTCCGGGAGGAAAGCAGGATTCCCAGGACTCGAATTCACTGGAAACCGCCCTCCGTGAAACTCATGAAGAAATAGGACTTCTTCCGGAAAAAGTGGAAATTATCGGAACGCTGGATCAAATACTTTCGCTGCATTATTATTTAGTTACGCCTTATGTAGGTCTCATTCCCGCAGATTTTACACCCGTTCCAAATGAAGATGAAATTGAAGCGGTTTTTAAGGTGCCTCTTTCTTTTTTCATGAAAAGTAATCAGCATTGGACAGAGGAATTCAAGACGCCAATCGCGACGGTTCTCGCGCATCATTTTGAATATGAAGGCTTTGACATTTGGGGTCTGACTTCCAAATTGATTTTGCGTCTGCTGGAAATCGGTTTAGGCCATGTTCCGGACTTTCCGGTACACCATCCGGACTCTCCAACCTGGATGGAAAGAGGTTTGGATTATTCTGGTGAAGAATTACCCTTTGATTCAAAACCGCTCAGCCATTTTGAACAAAGGAAGGTACATCGATAACAGGAATCCAAGTACAGCAAAAGCAATCAAAATCATCAAAACCGGCTCAATCAACGTATTTGCCCAGGCCATTATTTTTTTCAGGGATTCCTGATTTTGCATGCCGATTCGCGCATAACTTGAGGGGAGGTGCCCGCTGGATTCGCCGAGTGCAATCATTTTTACAAACATCGGTGAAAAAAATGGAACCATGGAATAAGCATCGCGCAGCGACTTTCCGGAATCAACCGCTTCACGTACCGGAGCAATCCTTTTGCGGAGCAATTTCGGCAGCATCTCTTCCGCAAGTGCAAGCGCTTCCTGTAAGTGAACTCCTGTGCTGAGCATAATTTCCATACCTCTGCTGTAAAACAACATGCGCACGCTTTCCTGCAAACGCTTTCCACCAGGAATCAGATTCAGGAGCCAAAACCATCCAAGTGTTCTGTAAATAAAAACGACAAGAATTCCGGAAAGAATTGTTCCTAGGATCCAGCTTTCCGGATGAAATCGCAGCGAGTCGCTTAAATTTACCAGCATACGTGTCAACCAAAACAGCTCATCTCCGAGGCCGGCATACATGCGCTTAAACATCGGCACCATGAAAATAACGGAACCCAGCGACAAAACTATGAAAATACTGAAAACAACCAGAGGATAATTTAGCAATCGTATTTGCTCCCGAATAATTGATTGTTGAAACTGGTAAAATTCAAGTAACATCCCCAGAACTTCCGGAAGCCGTCCGGAACTTTCCGCAACTTCAATCATTTTTCCAACAAGCTTTGGAAATGCGCGGTAGCGCTGCAAGGCGCTGCTTAATGAAAGTCCATTCCGCAAATCCTCACGTATCCGGCAAAGCAGGAAACTCAAAACAGGATCTTTTTGCTCATGTACCGCAAACCCTAAAGCATCATCCAATTCAACTCCGGATTTCAGCAGACGGTGCAGTTGCAGTAAAAATTCTGTGACTTCATTATTGTTTAAAACTCGGTGCAGTCGAGAGGATTCAATTTTCCAAAATCGAACCCTGAAAAAACCTTCCCGCAAGAGACTCTCTTTTGCTTCTGCCTGATTTTGTGACTCCAGCGCGCCTTCGTGCTGTGCCCCATTCGTATCTATGCCTTCCCAGTAATAGTGTCTCATGTTTTATTTTTCCTCAAAAACTTCTTTTTCTCAGTGCCTTAGTGCCTTAGTGCCTTCATTTACTTTGAAACTTTGTACAGTCTCGGCGCTCCGTGCCCATGCATTTACATATACTCCTGTATAATTATGCTGACAAGCGGAAAGCAGCTGTTTTGACAGAATTGAACAAAAACTGGAATAATTTGCAAGGAATTGATGCAATATAAATTTGCACTGCCCTCACTGTCCTTGTAAAGTTAGCAAACTTCTACCACCAGTTAGTTTAGCTGCAGGGTATGAAACCCGGTTTGGATTTTGTGTGTAGATTCTTGGCGGCTTGTGCTATAATCTAAACGATGGCGTTCATGCAGTCGCTGTTTGTCCAGGATGATAGGTTTCCTTTTGGCAGTATGTTAAGGGAAACTCTGCTGGGCATAAGGTTCCGGAACAGTGCAAGCTGTTGTGGTAATTCCGGCGGTAAGAATTACTGCTGTTATTTACTTAAAACCTGTTTCAAAGAAAAGGATATTTATGAAAAAGAAACTTAGCCTACTGGTTCTTGCGTGTTTGTTTTGCGGAGGTCTTGTCTTTGCGGCCGACTCAGCGTCCAACAGAAAAGATATGACGGCAAGATTAGGAATGAAATCCGGAATACATTTAATGTACTTAACGTCATCTCCGTTTGTGCTGGAGTTTCCCAGTGAAGACTGGACTTTTGGATTGACGTATGGTTCCGGAAAGTACAGTTATTCCTACACCAACTATAACACAGCAACGAGTACCTATACCACAAAAACTCAAAACATCAACTTTAGTACGACTGAAGTGACCGGCAGATACTATATCGGCAACTCTTTCAATATTCCGTTCGGTTATGCCATGTATAAAATTTCATATCCGGACTGGGTATATTCCGGTGTGACCTATGACATTGAATATTCCATTACCCAGTTGAATTATGGAATTGGCAACGAATGGACCTATGACTGGGGTGGATACTATGGAATTGACTGGTATCAAGGAGGAAGTAAACTAAGCGATAAAGCAACAGTTACACTTAAGTCTGGAACCGAAACTGCTACAACACTGGCCAAGGCGACTACAACATCGACGGATGTCAAAGCTTTTGCTGGTATATTTGTAGTAACTTTCGGCTTCGGCTTCTGAGTCCGGTAAATCGTTCAACCGCAAAGTCTATGCGCTAAAGTCTCATTTTACGCGCAACCATTTCCCGGCAGCATCTTTTTCCTGAATGCTGTCGGGACATTCTTTTTCTGATCCTTTCCAACTTAAAACTTTTCCAAAATCTTTTCGGACCATTCCGGAGGAAATTCTGCATTTCTGGTTTCTGCCAAAACTGCCTCAATTTGTGTTGTATCAGCAAGAGGATGGAGTATTCGAGCGCCTTTTTGAAATCCGATTCCTTCCGGAGCATCCAAGTCGCGGTTTGTTCGGCTGCACTTGATTCCTTTTCCCGCAATCCATTCAAGTACAATTTCTCCAAAAATAAGTTGGATTTGACAAATATTATTTTCAATATCAATCCAGAGGAATCCGTGAGCATCCGCTCGATTTTCGCAGCCCAAAGTGATCTTTTTTAAACCGTTAACCACTTCCTCAGATTTTTTGGTACTGATGAGATAAAATTGATAAGGTCTCATAATTCGGTACTCCGTGTCTTGTCTTTTTCTACTAATTCGCTAATCATATTGACTTAACTTTGACAGCGTTGTAAAACAGCATCAAGATTGTTTAGACTTTCCGGGATATAATTTATTTTAACCAAATTTCTATTTTGCAGCCATGAGTCTCATCCGAGTATTGATTAACGGGTCCAAGGGCCGAATGGGGCAGGAATCAGTCAAGGCAGTCAGCGCGGATCCCGAATTGGATTTAGTCGCACAAACAGATTTGAGTGATAATCTGCCTGAAATAATTGAGCAAACAAAAGCTCAGGTCGTGGTGGACTTCACGACTGCCTCAGTTGCGCTGGAAGTATCGGTCAGTATCATTCAATCCGGCGCACGTCCGGTGATCGGCACCAGCGGTTTGCTTCCGGAACAGGTTGCCGAACTTCAGAAACTTTGCAAAAAAAATAAACTTGGCGGTGTAATCGCGCCTAATTTTGCTATTGGCGCAGTGCTGATGATGAAATATGCACAGGATGCAGCCAAATATTTTCCGCAGGCAGAAGTGATTGAACTGCACCATGATGGTAAAGTAGACGCGCCTTCCGGAACTGCAATCAAAACCGCTAATTTAATTGCCGAGGCAAGAACTTCTAGTCCACAAACGAATGCTGAAAAAGAAATTATTCCTGGAGCAAGAGGCGCCAATGCAGAAGGAATCCATATTCACTCTGTACGTCTTCCCGGACTGGTTGCACATCAGCAAGTGCTGTTCGGCGGTCAAAGCCAAACCCTGACTATCCGGCACGACTCAATCCATCGAGACTCGTTCATGCCTGGTGTTTGCCTGGCGTGCAAAAAAGTGATGGATTTGAACGAACTCGTTTACGGACTTGAACATCTGCTTTAAGAAAATGGCACAAACAATTCTCATTCTCCTTCAGTATGTTTCTGACCTCGTGGATGCAGTTCATGATAGACTGCAAAAAAATCTGGACGGTTTACATGCGCGTACTGCAGGGTTGCATCCAGACTGACGTAACCGAACAAATCCCTGATATCAGTCAAGTCAATGCCGTTTTGGAGAAGGTGTACCGCAAATGAGTGACGTAAAATTCTCGGGTTGATTCGGCTGGTGATGCCGGCGCGGAGGGCGTGTTTTTTAATCATTGACCAAAATCCGACTCTGCTCATGCGTGTACCGTTGCGTCCAGGAAACAAACAGGAATCTTCAGGATGCAGCAGACGTTCAGTTCTTGCTTGATCAAGATAGTCCCGCAGTACTTCAACCGCTTTTGATGTCATTGGTACCATGCGTTCACGTTTGGAGCGAACTTTCAAAAATTCCAAATCCAAAAACAAATCATCAACATCCAACTCCAGCAATTCTTTGACTTTCAGTCCGCTTGAATAAAGTAGTTCCAGCATTGCCCTGTCGCGCAATCCCAAATAATGTTCAAGTGAGGGTGTTTCAAGTAGTGCTACAACCTCTTCTGTAGACAGAATTTCAGGTGCCTCAGGGATTACTTCCGGAAAACGAATTTGATGTGCCGGACTTGTTTTGATCAAACCGCTTAATTCCAGATGATCGAGAAAGAGCCTCAATGACGAAATGTGCCGTGCTAAAGTTCTTGGTTTGAAGGATTCTCGCAGGAAAGAAAGGTAATTTTCAATATCTTCCGGGCTAAGTTTGCGGATTAACGCAAGCAGTTTTTGACTGTCGGAATCGTCCACATCGATTTCCAGCCACTTTAAAAATTTCAGCAGGTCCAGCCGGTGACTCTGGATACTGTTGGCAGCATATTTTTTGTTCTGAAGTGATTCTATAAACTCCAAAACCAGAGGCTGCATGAGATTAAACTGGTTCAGTTGGAAGAGAAACGGCTGCAAAGAAGAAGGTGTTGTCAGCCGAAAAAGTGGAAAGACCGCGATGCCGTGTGTAAAATAAAAGCTTTTGTTTCCTTAGCCACACAAGGTGGAGTAATGTGATAGAAGGTTTAGGCGTCCTGCTCATCGGCAGGCGGGCTCACCCCTCCCAGGGACCAACTCCTTTCTGAAAAAATCAGGAAGCAAAAGTTTCACATCACGAACATCGCAGACTTTAATGTTCTGAATTTAAGATAACCGTCCCTGATGAAAAGAACAAGTAAGATGCAAGAATAATTCTTTTCTTGCTCTGTCAGCCGACTTTCTTGCTTTCGACAACAAATCCGTATTGTAGCAGAGATTAACAGTTCTGGAATTAACTGTCTAGCTCATCAATATTATTTTTCTGTTAAAACTTCATCCAATCGAAAACATAATTTTTCCAAATCATCTTCAATTCCATCGAATTGTGAAACGCTTTTTTTCAAGGTCAGCAGTTTATCAGCTAAATTTAACGCAACCAGATAAGCAACATTTGTTGGACCAAATGCTTCAGTGTTTTCTGTGACTTCAGCGATCTGCTGGTCCAGAAATTTTTCCACCTCACGGACGTGTGCTTCTCCATAAGGGCTGGAAATTGAAAAACGGTTACCGCTGATATTTATCTGGTACTGTCTATTATCGTTCTCCTCCACAATAACCCCTTTTCTGTAAACGATGTGTTTGTAATCCACTGCATAACGGATCACAATATTATTATTAGTTGATGCACATCCCGAGAAGCTGATGCGAATAATTGCAGGATGTGATAAAATCAAAATTGCTCTAAACCTATAGGACAATTTTCTATCAGGTTTTATTTGAGAAAGCAATCCCATTTTCGTCCCAGTTACAAAGCTATCACATTTTGTTTTGAAAGTTAAACATGAAATCCTCCTCTTTAAATTTATTAAGCAGCGAATCCCGGCAAGAATTTGGCGCATTGCTCTTACTGGATCAGCTGATGCGCTTCGAAATGTTGAGGCAGGAAAAAGATGATCTGTACGAAACAGTTGCAAAGTTGGAAGAAGAAGTTGCCGAACTCAAAAAAGGATTTTTTCATTCCGATGAACAAGATCAGGAGCTCAATTATGAAAAAGATGAACTAGGTGAGGCACAGGACGCACTGGCGCAAGTTGAAAAAGAAATGGCGGAAAATGAAAATTGCCGAATTAATATTGCACTTGTTGAAACAGACGATGAAGGCCTGGAACCACTGCTGAAATTTATGGAGGAACGGGGAACACTGACAGTGAATGACGAAAATTATTATCTGCCGACTACAAAAGGACAGGAGGTATATCAGCATTTAGTGGAACAGTTGGAAGCATATATCGTACATTTTGACGTCTTTGCTTATGTTGATTTGGAAGAAGGAATTTTCGGTGATCCGAAAACAGATTTATTGGAAGGAGATCAATGGTCTGATTTGCGGGTTGCGGTTGCAGAACATAAGGGCATTGATCCGTATCGAGTCGTTTTTTTAGCATTGATGAGCGCGGATAAATTTTATGAAAATCCGGACTGGAAATTTGATCTGAGTTTGGGAACGCTTTTTAATGAAATGGAACAAATTGTTCAAGACCAATTCTGTGTGGAAGACTTAAGTTACAAAGACGATGAGGGGAAGGTTTCCGGAGAAAATGTAATCCGGGATATTATTGAACAAGGAAACATTCTGGCAAAAGAGAGACGCCGGATAGAACAGGAAAGCCAAGAAAAAGAGCAAGCTGAGGCAGAACCGGATGAGCAGGTCATCACACAAACCTATTACCGGTAAAACAAAATCATGCATCAAGAATGGAATCATGGAAACACCTGAACTGTTGGGTAAAGGCTGGGAAACTCCGGATATTAACTGGTATCCCGGGCACATGCTCAAGGCCAAAAAGGAATTGCTCAAACAGCTGAAACGTGTTGATGTTGTGCTGGAAATGCGTGATGCGAGAATTCCGGTTTCGTCTGTAAATCACGATTTTGAGGAATTGCTTCAGCAAAAAAAACGAATACTGCTTTTTAATAAAAGCGGATTGGCGGATGAGGAAATAACGCAGAAATGGACAGAAATATTCCGGAAGTCAGATATTCCGTTCCTTTTTATTGATGCAATAAATCATCTTGATCTAAACAAAATATTACCGCTTTGCCGCAAAATGATGCAGGAAAAATGGTCTACTTTCCGTAGACGCGGTATTCGTCATCCGTCACTAAAACTGCTGATTACCGGAATTCCAAATGTTGGCAAATCCAGTTTGATCAACCGGCTTTCAAAACGAAAAGCCGCTGAAACAGGGCCGACTCCGGGTGTGACGAAACATCAGGATTGGATCAAACTGGGCAAGGACGTGGAACTGCTTGATACTCCGGGGATTCTGTGGCCGAAAATTGAAAACCATGAAGCAGGTTTGCGGCTGTCGATTACCGGCGCCATCAAGGATTCAATTGTCGGAACTTCAATGCTGAGCGATTATTTGCTTGAAATATTGCTGCGGAAAGAACCGGAACAGTTGCAGAGGCACTATCAACTTGCTCCGGAAGATCTTGATTTGCTTCCCGGGGATTTGCTGGATAAAATCGCAGAAAAACGAGGCTGCCTGAAAAGCGGTGGAGCGATTGATCACCGACGCGTAGAGAGCGTACTACTGCGTGATTTCAGGGCAGGCAAATTGGGACGCCTCAGTTTTGACCTTCCGGATGAAACTGAAGGGTTATAAATTCTAGAATTTAATCCGCAATTTATTTAAATTCGGATCAACTCAGGCTTTTGGCGGCCGAGCGGTATGGCGTCCTGTTGCGGAAAGCAGCACCTTGCGTAAGCGAATGTTTGCCGGTGTGACTTCGACAATCTCTCCTTCGCGGATGAATTCAATCGCTCTTTCCAAAGTTATTGGAATAATCGGTGTCAGCACGGTATTTTCATCTTTGCCTGAAGCTCGGTGATTGGTCAGTTTCTTTTCTTTGCAGGGATTGACGTTTAGATCTGAATCGCGATTATGCTCTCCGATAATCATTCCTTCATAGACACGCTCATTTGCTTTAATGAACAAAACTCCCCTGGGCTCCAAATTGAAAAGCGCGTAAGGCACACTTTTTCCCTGGCGGTCTGACACAATTGAACCTGTAAAGCGTATCGGAAAATCTCCGCGATATGGTTCATATCCTGAAAGATAAGTATTCAGAATTCCGGTACCTCTTGTATCAGTCAAGAACTCGTTGCGGTAACCGATAAGTCCGCGTGAAGGAATGTCAAATTGAACTTGAACACGTCCTGAGCCGTGATTTACCAAGTTGATCATACGGCCCTTGCGTTGAGATAGTTTTTCGGAAACTACGCCCAAAAATCCTTCTTCGCAGTCAACATAAACATGTTCAATCGGTTCTAAACGCTCACCGCTCTCCTCCTTGAAAATCACTTCCGGACGACCAACTGCTAACTCGAAACCTTCACGTCTCATGGTTTCAATGAGGATGGCCATTTGCAGCTCACCGCGGCCTTTTACCAGGAAACGATCTGATTCCTGTGTCTCTTCAAACTGGAGCGAAACATTAGACAGAGTTTCTTTGTAAAGTCGATCCTTGATTTTATTTGGCTGAACAAGCTTTCCTTCTTGTCCTGCAAAAGGAGAGGTGTTGGTGTAGAAAAACATTGAGATGGTTGGCTCATCAACCGAGATTCGTTTTAATGCTTTGGGCTGTTCTTTGGTGCAAATAGTATCGCCGATACGGACATTTTCAATTCCTGCCAGAATCATAATTTCGCCTGGTTCAACTTGTTCCGTTTCTGTCATGGTGAAACCTTCATAAACCTGAACTTTGCTGGCCCGTAAGGCAATCTCCTGGCCACTTTCTCCTATGCAAACCAACTGTTCATTTTTTATAACAGTCCCATTTGCAACACGACCAATGGCCAATTTTCCCAAATAGTCAGAAAAATCCAAATCTGCTACGAGCATCTGGAAAGGTTCTGCTGTGGAATGTCTTGGCGCAGGCAGTTCCTGCAAAATCGTGTCAAAAAGCGGATTTAAATTTACAGACGGATCTGCCAATTCATGCTTGGCAATTCCATCCCTGCCGACTGCATATAGGACAGGAAATTCCAACTGATCTTCTGTTGCGTCAAGATCAATAAAGAGATCGTATATTTCATCCAATACTTCTGCGACACGTGCGTCCTGCCGATCAATTTTGTTGATCACGACCATTACTTTTTTCTGACCTTCAAGGGCTTTTTTCAGTACAAACCGAGTTTGGGGTAAAGGTCCTTCAGAAGCATCAACCAGCAAAATTGCACCATCGACCATCATTAGAGCACGTTCCACTTCTCCGCCAAAATCAACGTGTCCGGGAGTATCGAGGATATTTATTTTAGTTTCATTCCAGGTTACGGAGCAGTTTTTTGCGGCAATGGTGATGCCTCTTTCACGTTCCAAATCCATGCTGTCCATGATGCGTTCATCTACGAATTGATTATCACGAAAGAGTCCACTTTGCCGAAACATCTGATCAACAAGAGTTGTTTTTCCATGATCAACATGGGCGATAATGGCGATATTACGGATACGGTTATTTATTTTTGTGTTTTCCATTTGTTAATTATTTTGTGATTTATTGGGTATTGCTTTAACTAAGCCAGCGTTCAACTTCAAACTCAAGTGTACGGTGAATCGGATCTGCACGCAGCAGCCTGATTTCGAGGCGTTGTCCGGCCTGGAGCGTTCGGTTTTTTCTGCGTCCCTGCAAACTAAGACGAACCTCATCATAAACGTAGTTATCATCGGGCATCGATTCAAGCGGTAAAAACCATTCAAGACCATGCGGTTCCAGGTTCACCCGGAAGCCATTACTATCAACAGAAATGACCACTGCCTGAAAAGTTTGTCCGGCATGAGGTGCCAGAAAATCTACTTTCATCAGATCAATACTTTGACGTTCAGCTTTTTCTGCACGACGTTCTTGTTGTGAACACTGTTCCGCCATTTCACTGTTAACAAAAGGCAGCCGTTCGTTTTGTGACTTCGCACTCTGATCGAGGTGAAGTTTTTCCTTGAGTGCCCGATGCACCACCAAATCAGGATATCGTCGGATTGGCGAAGTGAAATGCGCATAATATTCTGCGGCTAAGCCAAAATGGCCTTTGTTTGTTGTCTGATACACGGCCAAGGCCATTGAACGTAAAAGCAGAATCTGCAGCTGTTCAAAATGCGGAAGCTCCTGAATTTGCTCGATCACCTCATTGAACTTTTTTGGCTCAGCTAAAGTTGCCAGAGAAGTTCTCACTCCAAAACGAAAAAAAGTTTGCTGCAATTTTTGCAATTTTCTCATATCCGGACGATCATGCACGCGGTAAAGTGCGGGCATTCTGTTTTTCACACAGTGTCGGGCCACCGTTTCGTTTGCTTCGAGCATGAACTGTTCAATCAGCTTCATTGCGCTGGACTGATAACTTCGCCCAATTCCGGTCATTTGCTGGTCTGCGTCAAACTCAAATACTTCTTCAGCAAAACTGAACTGCACTGCACCGCGCTGAATTCGTTTACGTTCAAGAATTTTTGCGAGTTTGTGCATTTCCCGGATATTCGTTTGCAATTTCGGATCACGTATTGAGGAAGTCTTTCCATCGAGCAAATCCGCCACATCCTCATAAATTAAACGGGCGCGGCTGCGGATAATACTTTCCGAAATTGAATAGCCGACAACTTCTCCGCTGGAATCAATCCGCATTTCACAAGTCAATGTTAATCGATTTACATGCGGACGTAAACTACATAAATTGTTTGAAAGTTCTTCCGGAAGCATGGGCACAGCATGTGTTGGAAAATAGACGCTGGTTCCACGGATGAGTGCTTCCTGATCCACAGGATCTTCCGGACGCACGTAATGCGCAACATCTGCAATTGATACATAAAGCCGGAAACCTCCGGAACTTTCTTTGTCCGGAATCACGCAAACTGCGTCATCAAAGTCACGTGCTGTTTTTCCGTCAATTGTTACAAAATCCAAATCGCGTAAATCCCTGCGTCCTGAAGCGGAATCGAAGCGCACCTGCTGTGAAAATTTATTTACATGTGCCAATGCTTCTTGCGGATATTCTGTGCGAATCAGATTTTCTTTGAGGATCAATTGAAAGCCCAATTCGTGGTCGCTGGTATTTTCCAGAGCACGTAAAACACGTCCACTGGGCGCGGGGGATGCTTTTTTGGAATGCTTGTTTTCTTCCAGCAATTCAACTTCAACCAATGTTCCGGATTCGAGTTCCGGAAGATCATCTTCTTCCGCAATCCAGAGGAAAGGCAATCCGGAATTGCGATGCACTGGTACAGCAACTGTTTCACGTTTTGTCCTTTTCAAACGCGCTAAAATTTCACTGGACGCACGTTTCAGAACTTTGACAATTTCACCTTTGCTTTTTCCGCGAAATCCACGGCTCCGGAAAATTTCGATTTCGACCAGATCACCTTCCATGGCGTAGCCCTGATCATTTTCGCCGATGAACACGTCTGAGCGTCCACCGCCGATCGCGACAAAACCGAATCCCTTACGATTACGGGTAAAATAGCCTTTTTCTTTTTTACCGGAATCGCTCCTTTTCCCGCCGTAAGTTTTCTGTTTCCAGATGGATTCATTTTGATCGCGCTCTTTTTTTGCGGTTTTTCTTTCCACTCGTTTTTCTTTTGAAACGGCCGCAGGGTATTTTTCCTGAGCAATAAAATATCGTGTCCCCTGCTTCGAAATTTTGCAGGCTTTTACCAGTTTTTGTAATTCTGCTTTCAGTTTTGCGGTTGCTGCTTTATTCAGTCCAAGTGCACCGCGTATTTGTTTTGTGGAAAATGAATCTCCATGTTTTTCCAACATGCTGAGAATCGCTTTTTTATTTGATTTCATTTTATTAGTTGTTCTTCTTTGCGCAGCTTTACCAAGTGTGATTCGATATTTTGAAGCGCCAACGGTTGCAGGCGCGGATCAATTCCTTCATAAAGCTGCTCCAGAATTTCCTCTTTGGATTTTCCGGATTTTGATAATTTTAATATTTGTGATTCGCGTTTGCGACGATGTTTTAGTGTTTCAATCAAGCGGTGAGTACTGCGCATCGGAATTCCGTGAGAGGGAATAATTACTTCCGGATTGAGCGCGATTACTTTTTCGAGTGTTGAAAAATAGGTTGCCATATCACCTTCCGGTGAAGGGATCACGACTGTGCCGATGCCCTGAATCAAGTCTCCAACAATGAACCAGTCCAGTGAATCCGGAGCCAAACCGAGGTGTCCGGCATCATGTCCGGGAATTTCATAGACGCGTACAGGCGAGCCATGCCAGCGCGTCACTTCTTCATTTTCAACCACGTTACGTAATTCAACCTGCTCAAAATAATCTTCACCGTTTTTGAGTGTCAGCCGCTGTTGAGTGTCTTGACTGAGAATGATGGGCAATTTTAGTTGCCTTGCGAGCTGATTCGAAAATTGGTGATGATCCGGATGATGATGCGTAAGAAAAATCGCGTCCAGTTTTTTATCTTGGATCGTGTTGAGTAAGCGCTGATATTCCTCCGTGGAATTTGGAGAAGGATCAACCAGTAATTTTGGCGCATCCAAATCTCCCAACATAAAAGAATTGGTGCGGCTGGCAGGTGGAAGAGTCGCGGATCTGACTGCTAACTGCGGAACGCCTTCTATCATTTCCAGACAGGGCACCCGGTCATCTTCTGCAAAATTTTGTGACAAATCACCAAATGCGGTTGCTTGAGGTTTTTTTTGTAAACCCTCCAAAACCCAACGTGTAGGCGGAACCATCAAACTTTTTCCTGTCCGGAAAGTTTCAAGCAGTTCCGCAGAAGTTTTCCAGAAACTATCGGCGAATTCTCCTGAATCAACGTCAAATTTAACACGCTTACTTAAATCAACCCGGTAAAACCATGTTCTGAAACGAACCGGAGCAAATGGCGGCGCCAAGGCTTCCGCAAGTTCATTGACCGAAAGCACTTCTCCTTTGTTAATCCCCTCCTCCAAATCGTAGCCCAATTCTTCAATTATTTCCCGCCGCAAAGCACGCATGCGCAGAGTATTGTGCTCACAGAGAAATTCTGTTTCAAACGGAGTTGATGACTCATCGTTATCAATTTTACCCCCAGGAAAGGCATGGTATCCTGGAAAGGCGTGAAGGTACGGCTGACGCTGAACTGCAAAAATCTGCTGCTCGTGTATGAAAATGACTGAGACAGACTCAAGTGGTTGTGTATTGTTCATCAGTTGTTTGAATTTGAAATATTATTTATCGCTAACGCAATTTTTTGTTTTCCGAGTACTAAATCGTCTGCCGAAACAGGAACAATACTGATCTGGTGTGGAGCATATTTTTCGATAAAAACGAAAAAAAAGTCAGCAGTATTTTTGCTTAATTGTGATACTCCGCGAATATACCATGTCGCTTGTACTGCATAAAAATCCTGGAGTGGTTTCTGCGCGTCGGCTTTGCCGATATGATTAGTAAATTTGAGATCGACTATTACTCCGGAATCAGGATCATACCAGTCCATCCTTGCTTTACAGTCCAAGCCAAATTCCGAATCTTGCCAAAACAACGAAACTTCGGAGTTGCCTTTTGACCACAGTTTTTGGATTTGCGGATGTATTTCAAAAACTGTTTGGATATTTTGCAAGCGCTCCCACTCATTTGCTTGCAGCATAATTTTACCCGGATTCTGCTCCGCAAATTCTAGCCAACGTATTTTGCCGATTTTCCCGCGTTGTCGCATTCCATCCGGAGCACGCGCATATCGTTCCGGAAATAGTTCTGGTTCCAGTAGCAAGCAATGTCCTGCGCTTCCGAACCGAAGGGCCTGCAGATTTTTATAGCCGTCGTTTGATTTTGGAGTAGATGAAAACCACCGTTTGAGGGTGGACTGATTAAGAGCGGATATTTGCTGATATTCCTCAAAAGGGAGGTTGTGAACAATTCCGAAATTGTCGGCTTTGTTCACTTAGCGTCCTCATAATTTTCCAGCGGCGGGCAGGAACAAACCACATTACGATCTCCGTGAACATTGTCCACTCGGTTTGTTGGAGGCCAATATTTGTTGCGGCGGAGTGAAGCCAGGGGGTAAATTGCGGTTTCTTTTGAATAAGGATGTTTCCATTCAGGATCGGTGAGGTCTTCTGAAGTATGCGGAGCGTTCTTGAGTGGATTGTCCTGTTTGTCCCACTCGCCATTTTCAACCCGTTTTGTTTCTTTGCGGATCGAAATCATTGCTTCACAAAAACGGTCTATCTCTGCTTTGGGTTCGCTTTCGGTCGGTTCAATCATCAAGGTTCCAGGAACCGGCCAGGACATGGTAGGCGCGTGAAAACCATAGTCCATCAAACGCTTGGCGATGTCTTCTTCTGTGATTCCGGAAAGCACTTTCAAAGGCCGAATATCAACAATACACTCGTGCGCGATTAGTCCATTTTTTCCGGTATAAACAATCGGATAATGTTCTTTTAAACGCTGCGCCAAATAATTTGCGTTTAGAATTGCCACTTGTGAAGATTTTTTCAAACCGCATCCGCCCATGAGTTGGATATAAACCAGCGAAATTGGCAAAATACTTGGACTGCCCCAGGGCGCGGCTGATACGGCAGTGTTTCCCAACGGCAACCCATCAATCGGCACGACACTGTGATTTGGCGCAAACTGAGCAAGATGTGCTTTCATCCCAATCGGTCCCATTCCCGGACCTCCTCCGCCGTGTGGAATACTGAAGGTTTTATGTAAATTCATGTGGAGAACATCCGCACCCAGTTTTCCGGGCTGAGCAATTCCCATCATTGCATTCAGGTTTGCTCCATCCATGTAAACTTGACCACCATTCTCATGAATGATTTCGCAAATCCGGATTATACTTTCCTCGAATACACCATGAGTTGAGGGATAAGTTATCATCAAGGCCGCAAGGTTTTCTGCGTGAGCTTCTGCTTTTTCCCGCAAATTATCTACATCAATGTTTCCATCTTTATCACATTTAACAATGACGATTTTCATACTGGCCAAGGTCGCGCTCGCGGGATTTGTTCCATGTGCGGAACTTGGAATCAGGCAAATATTGCGTTGCCCTTCTCCTCGTGATTTGTGATAGTGCTTTATGGTGAGCAATCCGGCATACTCACCTTGTGCTCCGGAATTTGGCTGCATTGAAACCACATCAAATCCGGTAATGCTGATCAGACTATTTTCCAGTTCACGTATCATTTCCCGGTAGCCTTCAGTTTGATTTGAAGGTGCAAACGGATGAATATTCGCAATTTCAGGCCAACTGATCGGTATCATTTCTGAAGTCGCATTGAGCTTCATTGTGCAGGAACCCAACGGTATCATTGCTCGATCAAGGGCAATATCTTTGTCCTGTAAATAGCGCAGATAACGCAGCATTGCTGTTTCAGAATGATATAGGTTAAAAACAGGATGCGTTAATAGATCGGAAGTACGGCGCAAGTTTTGTGGAATTCCTGAGTCACTGCTGCCATCCATAAAATACGAATCGAGTTCATCGATTGAAGGCAGTTTATTTTCACCGCCAAAGACACGCCAAAGTGTGGTAATGTCTTCTGCGGAAGTAGCTTCATCCAGGTTTATCCCTAATTGCTCGGTGCCTATCTTCCGTAAATTAATCCCGGCTTTCAGCACGTTTTCATAAATGCTGTCGCGCTTCTCACCGAGCGTTAAGGTGATGTTATCAAAAAAATGTGCATTATCTGCGGAAAATCCAAGTTGCTTCAAACCTTCTGAGAGAATATTTGTCAGCCTGTGAATACGTTGGGCGATGATTTTCAAACCGTCTGGTCCATGATAAACTGCATAACTACTGGCAATCACCGCCAATAAGGCTTGCGCTGTGCAAATGTTGCTCGTCGCTTTTTCACGGCGTATGTGTTGTTCCCGAGTTTGCAATGCCATCCGCAACGCGGTTTTTCCCCGACGATCCACCGATGCTCCAATGATACGGCCGGGAATGTTCCGTAAGTTTTTTTCTCGTGCCGCAAAAAAAGCCGCGTGAGGACCACCAAAACCCATTGGTACTCCAAAACGCTGTGTGCTCCCAAAGACAACATCTGCGCCTAATTCTCCAGGCGGCTTGAGCAAAACAAGACTAAGCGGGTCAGACGCGACCGCAACTATTGCTCCGGACTCGTGCCATTTTTCAATCAAATTTTCAATATCGTGAATTTCGCCAAATGTTCCAGGATATTGAATTAAGGCACCAAATAACTCAGTATCCGGAGATTCCAACTGTTCCAGGATATTTCCGTAGACCAATTCAAAACCCATCGGCTCCGCCCTGGTTTTCAGCACATCAACAGTTTGCGGATGACAGTCGTGCGCCACAAAAAAGCGCATGCTTTTGCTGCGTGAAACACGTTTGCAGAAAGTCATTGCTTCCGCTGCCGCGGTTGCCTCATCGAGTAGAGATGCGTTTGTGACTTCCATACCGGTGAGGTCAATAATCATTTGTTGAAAATTAAGCAGGGCTTCCAGTCTACCCTGTGAAATTTCCGGCTGATATGGAGTGTAGGCGGTGTACCATCCCGGATTTTCCAGCAGGTTCCGCTGAATAACTCCGGGCAGAATTGTACTGTGGTAACCCATGCCTATCATTGATTTTGCGACCTTGTTGCGATTTACCATGTTCCGCAGTTCATCGAGAACTTCGTTTTCAGGACGACTACCCGGCATGTTTAGCTCTCCGGACATGCGAATTGAATCCGGAACTACTTTGTCAATTAAGTCCTCAAGAGAAGACATACCAAGTGTTTCCAGCATTACCGAAATTTCGTTTTCAGTGGGGCCGATGTGACGATGAATAAAGCGGTCACGCTGTTCTAGTCCATGCAAACTTAAAGGCAGGTTTTTGTGTGGATTTTTTTCGACTGAAACTGAAGATGACATTTTGATGATTAAAAAAGGAAGTTAATCTAGAAAAGAAAATAATTGTTAACTTTGCATCATAACAAATTTGAAGTGATAAAACAAATTCTTTAAGAAAATCTGTGGGAAAGGGAATTTTTATGGAATTGTTTGTTGAAACAGAAAATACTGTTAAACTGATTCAAGATAGCTCGGGAGGTCTCCCAAATTTTTCAATTAATGAGAGGTAAATTATGCTGGAAATTAAAGCAAATTTTCAGTACAAGTGATAGGCAAGCAAAGCCGCAGCCATGAGCAGATTGGCGAGGTAGATGCGCAGACAGCCCATACAAACGAGGCGTAATTTGAAAAACATTACATAAGCATAGTAACACGTCAGCAGCAGAGATGCCACCATTGCTGAATTTAACCAAAACATTTGGATATCCTCCAAATAAATTCCGCGCAGCAGTTGTGTAAGAACAAATCCGTAAAAAATAACTGCTCCATAAGCCACCGGAATATTTGCGATGCGTGACTCTTTTGAAAGGGCAACTATGTTGCAGGCTGAGAGTGGATGATGATCTCTGACTATGTGATGCCGCACCGCAAGGCTTAGTGCGCCTTGAAGTCCAAAGATAGCAGCCCCACCGAGAGCAATCAGGCTGAATATTGATGAATCATGCATATAATCTAAAACTTGTTTTTTTCTGGACTTGAATCTGAGTTACAGTTTGAAGATACTGGAATCAGCACAATGATCTACGAATTGATCTGCAAAATTCCTACCTGAACAATTGCATCAAATGAAAATTACACCTGCCTGGGATTTTTCCACTCTTGCTGCCGGCCAAATTGAGGCAGAAGATACACCATTCAATTGGTTCCCCGGAGTTTTGTCTACTAATGAACAGAATTCACTTACGCAAGATGGAGTCCAGTTTCCACTGTTGGTGCAGGCAGTTCAGGACTCACGCTATCTCCTAGTTGACGGTTTCAAACGTTTTTTCTGGCTCACGTCCGCAACAGAATTTTCCGCACAAAAAGAATTAACTACTCAATTTCCATGTCTAGTAATTCCTGAATCGGTGTCGATAAGTGATATTGCAAAAATCCGTCTGCAAACTTTGCCGACGGTAGAGTCAAATTTTTCCGGTGTACAGCTAAGCGGAGTTTTGAAATTATTTCTGGAAAACGGTTATTCAAAAGATGAAATTGCCGTACAAGTTCTACCTCGGTTTGGCCAGAAATCTTCAGTCAGATTGGTTCGGCAATTACTCGATTTAGTAGAAAAATTGGCGGAGCTTGAACAGCATCAGCAATTTCCATTACCGGACTCTATTATGCGTTTAGGTTGTAAAGACATTCTGCCTTTGCTAAAATTTTCACAGAAAGAAATTTCATCAGTTGTCGCCCTTGTAGAAAGAATGGAAGTCAGTGGTAAAAAGTGGCGAAATTTGCTTCAGGTTTTGGATGAAGTCAGCCGTTTGCGTGAAACTTCTGCCTCAGAAATATTGGCGCTTCCGGAAATTCAGAAAATTTTAATGGACTCAAATCTTCAAGGTCCTGTCCGCTACCGATTGCTAAAACAACTGCTCGATTCCTGGCGCTATCCGGAGTTGAGTGATTTGCGACAGAAATTTAAACAAGGAAGGAAGCGCCTGAAATTAGCTCCGCGCATGACGCTGGAAAGCGATCAGTTTTTTGAAAATGATGATTTGACGCTCACGCTTAAAATTCGCTCCTTTGAAGAACTCCGGAAACATTTGAAATACTTGGGGAGTGGAGCCACGGAACTTACAACGGAAAATACGGAAGAATTGTGGAACGATTTGTTTGCTGTTTTGCAGGAAGATTAAAGAGATACTGATGAAAAATAAAAAGAATCAAAGTCCCACGCTATCTGAAGGAGAAAGTAATAATTCAAAAAAGCGTGCGGAATGGGAGGCGAAAACACATAACGTAGAAACGCGGGCGATTCTTGATGAAGATTCCCGTTATTTCCTGAGTCAAGCCGTTTCCAGTCCATGTCTGTCTGTGGTCACAAAGGCGGAAGGAGCGTACATTGAAGATACAAATGGACGGCGATATCTGGATTTTCACGGCAATAATGTGCATCACATAGGTTACGGCCATCCCAAATTAAAAAAAGCAATTGCCGAACAAATGGACGCTTTGCCATTCGCTCCTCGAAGATTTGCTTGTGAACCAGCACTCGCGCTGGCGAAAAAACTGGTTGAAATTGCACCGGGCGAACTTTCCAAAGTGTTATTCACAACCGGTGGTTCAGACGCGATTGAAGTAGCGCTGAAAATCGCGCGCGCGGCAACAGGACGTCACAAAACAATTTCATTCTGGGATGCCTTTCACGGGGCAGGATTTGGTGCCGCTTCCATTGGTGGTGAGCAGTTTTTCCGTTCTCACGTCATTGGTCCACTGCTTTCCGGAACAGAACATGTCGCGCCTTTTGCCTGTTACCGTTGTCCATACGGTTACCCCGATCTTAATGGTGAAGCACAACTTGAAATCTGCAAAACGACCTGTGCTAATTTCGTGCGCTATGTCCTCGAAAAAGAGGGAGATGTAGCTGCAGTTATTGCAGAACCGGCGAGGGCAGTGCCTTACTTACCTCCTCCGGGATACTGGAAAATGGTTCGGCAAGCCTGTAATGATTATGGAGCGTTATTGATTTTTGATGAAATTCCAACCGGTTTAGGTAAGACCGGTAAAATGTTTGCCTGTGAACATGATGAAGTGGTGCCGGATATTCTCGTTTTGGGAAAAGCGCTCGGAGGCGGTATTTTGCCCATTGCCGCTGTGCTTGCAAAAGCGGAACTTGATGTCGGCGGTGAATTTGCTTTTGGTCATTATACCCATGAGAAAAATCCTGTGACCGCAAAAGCGGCTTTGACTACCATTGAAATTATCGAGCAGGAAGGCTTGGTTGAAAATGCCGCTGTACTTGGAAAATACATGCTCGAGAAACTAAATTTGCTGAAAGCAGAACACCCATCGATTGGAGACGTACGCGGCCGCGGATTGCTGATTGGAGTGGACCTTGTGCTCAATCAGGAAGAAAAAACACCGGCAGACGATTTAGCTGAAGACGTCCTTTACCGTTGCCTCAGCAAGGGCTTGTCATTCAAAATTACAATGGGCAATGTGTTGACGCTCACTCCGCCACTGATAATTAGCAAGGCGCAAATTGATCTTTCATTGAGCGTAATCGATGAAAGTCTCAGTGAAGCGGAAGAGGCTTCCGGACTGGTTTAAATGCGGAAAAGCTTCCAAATAATATAAATAATTATTTCTGTTGCTCTTTGTATATAAATACTGATAGTGTGTATGGCTCATGTGAGGAAAACGAAAAAGAATCTATTTTCTTCACTTTCTTCAAAAACCCTCATGTAGGAGAAACATGAAGAAGTTCATTAATAACATA
>JAESQU010000164.1 GCA_016764995.1 SAR324 cluster bacterium
AAAAAATTACTATGAAAAGAACCCATCGGGAAATATCATTTCACGCATCAATAATGACATTACCGGTGTGCGGTTGATTTGCGGTTTCGGCCTTCTGCAGGCATTCAATATCACAACTGCGCTTTCGATGACACCCTATAAAATGTGGCAGCTCTCGCCGAACCTCACACTTTACTGCATCATTCCGATCATAATTGTTTTTACCGTGGTACGTTTGGGGATGCGTGTACTGGTGCAAAATATGCGGGCACGAATGGAAAGTCTTCAGCGTCTTTCTGGCTTTACCGTTTCGTCACTCTCTGCGATTGACCTGATTAAAAGCAAAACTATGCGTGAATGGAGCACACAACGTTTCGAGAAAGAGAATCAGGACATGCTGCGCCGTTCAATGAAAATAGCCTGGACCCGCTCTTTTGTGATGCCGATGTTGAGCAATTTGGAGCATTTTCTAAAACTGCTGGTTTTGCTGATTGGCGGAATGATGGTCATTCAGGAAAATTTCACCATTGGCCAACTGACTGCTTTCATCGCTTATTCCGCATTATTGACTTTTCCGCTGATGGGGTTGGGTTGGGTAACGACCATGTTTCAGCAGGGCATGATAGGACTCACAAGTATTCAAACGGTTTTGCAGCAGGATTTGCCGCGCTCAAAACTACTTTCACTTCCGGAAGAAAAACGTGAAAAACTTTTTGAAGAAAGCGGTTTAACTGTCAAAAATCTGAATTTTCGCTATCCGAGCGGTACCAAAGATGTTCTCAGAAATATCAATTTTACGATTCGTCCCGGACAAATCATTGGAGTTTTGGGACGCATCGGTTCCGGCAAATCAACACTTGTCAACGGCCTGAACCGCTATCTGGATATGGGACATGGCTCCATTTTTTTGGGTGACCAGGACCTTGCTGAACTAAGCGATAATGACGTCCGATCGTCCATCAGAACAGTTACTCAAGAGCCATTTTTGTTTTCTGACACAGTTGAAAACAATGTCACTTTTGCTGAAGCAGATTTCGATTCCGTTGATACGGAGCATTTTCGGAACATCCTGCATTCTGCCGCACTGGAAAGTGAAGTGGCACGATTTCCAAAACAGGAAAAAACGATGGTTGGAGAAAAAGGGATCATGCTTTCCGGAGGACAAAAACAGAGAATTAGTCTCGCAAGAGCCATGCTAAAACCCTGTGATCTGTTAATATTGGATAATGTGCTTTCTGCAGTTGACTATGAAACAGAGCGCCATTTGTTGCGGGAAATTTACAAACTGCTTATACCTGAAAATAATAACCCACCACAGGCTAAAAGTATTCTCATCGTGTCACATCGTGTCACATCGATGGGACAGGCAGATTGGATTTTGGTTCTGGATGAAGGACAAATTGTGGATCAGGGCCGACATACGGAACTGATTAAACGTCCGGGTTATTATCAGCAAATGTGGGAACTGCAAAACGACCATAGTTCTTGAACCGCCTCGGGTGCGTTTGCACTCACAAACCAAAACCATAATTCAAAACTCCTCTTTGCTTTCTCTCACAAAAGTCTCAAACCGTCTCTGGGACAAACCGATTCTCAAAAACATTTCGTGGTCGACAGAGTTCGGACAGAGCTGGGCGATTCTTGGGCCAAACGGCGCGGGTAAATCAACCTTGATCAAAGTCATTCTGGGTCAACTTCCTTATTGCGGAACTATCAAACGGGATCCGCAAATTGCTGTTTCGAAAGCAATTGCTCATGTTTCGCTTGAGCAACAAAAAATGATGGTTGCACGAGAAGAAAAAAAAGACCGTTACGAAGAATATAGCGGAAACGAGGAACATTTTTTGACCGGACGTGAAGTCATTGATCCGGAAGGAAAACATCCCGAGCAACTTCAAACAATTGCCGAACAGCTTGGGCTTTCCGCTCTGCTGGAAAAACCTTTGCGGCACTTTTCAAATGGTGAAACACGCAAAACTTTGATCGCAAAAGCTCTGCTTGCTGATCCAAAACTGCTGATTCTTGATGAACCATTTGAAGGACTTGACACGGCATCCGTAAACTGGCTGGCGCAAACAATTTCAAAACTGATTCAAAACGGCTTGACGGTTTGGCTGGTTAGTCACCGCTTTGAGAAACTTGTTCCGGAAATAAAGAATGTGCTTTGTTTGAAGTCCGGAGAAGTTTTTGCGCAAGGTTTGCGCTCGAAAGTGCTGATTCCGGAAAAAATGGAAGCGCTTTATAGTGAAAATGAAAGCGGAAAATTTCGACGAGGAAACACAGCGAGAGTAGAGGAAAAATATGAAAAACTAATTCCGCAAAATGTCTCTGATTCCACGGAAAATCTGCTCAAGACTTCCTGCATTATTCGGATGCGAAACGTAAATGTTAGCTATGGCGAAAATGTCGTGCTGAAACAGTTTAACTGGAAAGTGCGTCAGGGAGAAAATTGGAAAATTGTTGGGCCAAACGGTGCGGGAAAAAGTACCTTACTCAGTTTAATTTCCGGAGATAATTTGCAGGCCTACTCAAATGAAATTTATCTTTTTGGTCGTCGGCGTGGAACAGGCGAAAGTGTCTGGGACATTAAACATCGAATCGGCCTGGTCTCTTCCGAATTTCAGGTTCGTTACCGCGAATCTGTTTCCGTATTAAAAGTAGTGCTTTCCGGATTTTTTGATTCGATTGGCTATTATCAGCCGGCCTCAGAAACGCAAAGAAAAACTGCCTTAAACTGGATGCAGTTTCTCGAAATTAAACAGCTTGTTGAACAGGACTTCATGCGACTTTCATACGGTCAACAAAGACTAATTTTGCTGGCCAGAGCACTGGTAAAATCACCGCCTTTGCTCATTCTGGACGAGCCTTGTCAGGGTTTAGATCGTACAAACCGGAATCGTGTTTTGGCGCTTATTGACCACATCGGCCTAAATTCTGCGACACAAATTCTCTATGTCACACACGCCGCCGAAGATCAGCTTAACTGTCTGCATCATGAACTGCGTTTTGAAGCGGCGAATGATGGCGCTTTTCAGCCAATTGTTATTTGAGATTAAGTTTCAGGATTCACGGACATCCTGAATCAAAGGAGAGCCGCAATGGCAAATCCTCCCGCGAATGTGCCGATTGCACTGCCTATATTCGCAAACATCACAACCAGCAAAATGCGCGTGATATTGTTTTTCCAAAAACCACGCAGATGAGTGATATCGTCCGCAAGGTTTTCGAAGTCACGTACTTGTGGTTTTCGTAACAATGCTTCAACTAATCCTGCCACCCAGCCTGCCGCAACTGCGGGGTTGAGTGAAGTGAATGGAGCTGCCACAAATGCGGTGGCAATTGTAATTGGATGGCCAAACGCGAGTGCGGTGCCAAGTGCGGAAAGTGTACCGTTGATTAGAAACCAGCGCTGTATCATTTCGATGCTAACATCCGTATCAACTGCGAAAAATCCGTAACCGATCAAACTGATTATCAATGCGGGGATTCCCCATTTGAACCATTTCCCGAGTTTTCCCGGAGGAGGGACTGTCTCCAATTCAGCCAAATTATGGTCTCGTTCCAGTTCTTTGGTAAGTCCCTTAACATGACCTGCGCCAACAACCGCGACAAACCGCTTCCCTGGAGACTGCCGAATTTTCTCTGCCATAAACTGATCCCGCTCATCAATCAAAATGCGCTTCATTTCCGGAGATTGATCTGCCAGCATCTCCATTGCTTCAGAAAGCGCGTCACTTTCTTTCAGTTTTTCAATTTCCTCTTTGCTGATTTCTTCACGGATAAACAAACTGGCCAGAAGTTGACTCATCACTTTCATCCGTCCCCAGAACGGCATTCCGCGCCATGTACGCTGCAGTGTTATTTTGACATCCCTGTCTGCCAGCACCAGTTCGGCATTCACTCTCTCAGAAGCTTGTGCCGCTGCCAGCATTTCCGCGCCAGGTTTTACTCCAAGCTGTGAACCCAAACGTTTTTGGAAGGCAGTCATGATCAAATTCGCAAACAGCAAAAATGATTTTCCTTCACGTACCACCTTGAAAATGTCCATGTTTTTCCATTGATCTTTATCCATCATCGCCTGATAGCGGGAAGCACAAAGCTCAATACAAACCGTGTCCGGCTTTTCCTGCTCGATTACATGGTTCACTTCATCTACACTTGATTGTGAAATGTGTGCGGTACCGATGAGTAGGATTTGCTTTTCTTCAAGCACAATCTCATGTACATTGCCGGAGTAGGCCATTTATTATTCGAGTAAGAGGTTTAAGAAAATATTTTTTAACCTTTAATTGTAGTTGATGCATAACAAAGGCGCAAAATATTTTTGTCGTTTCTACGGATGATATCCGTATCCGCTGGTTTTACTTTAATTTCCAAAGAACTGAAACAAACTTTGGAGTGAGCTTAACCCAAAAACATTTGATCTGAGTTGAGCTGAAGTGGTTCATAATGAAAGAGAAAGAGAAATAAAAAGGCAAAGTGATGAATTTCATAAAATATTTTAAAAACTATATTTGGATATTTTTAGTTTTTATCTGCATCTCTGAAACTGTCTTTGCTCAAGAGTGGCGGCTCAGAGCACGTGAGCATTTTGACACTGCAACCGTAAATTACGGAAACCTCATGGAAAAAGAAACAACTTCCGGAATTGGACCGACAATAAATTTTTGGTGGGAAGAGAAGTATAAAAACTCATTTGGTCTGGCACTTAGTTTGATGTACATCGATTATGCGCGTGATTCAGAAAGCCTCGGAAGAGGACATCAGATGGAATTATGGAAACTTGGAGTTGAAGGAAAACATGATCCTCTCGAGGGAGAAGGTGGACTTTTTTTCCGCTGGGGTATTTCAAAAAATAAATTGAAAACTAAAGGAAGTCTCGGCGAGCTAAAAGGGAACGGAGGATATTTAGGAATTGGCTGGGAATTTCCTTTTGAAATCTTGGGTTTGGCTATTGAAATCGCTCAAAGACAAATCAGACTGGAAAACAATTTATCTATTGTGACACTCAGTCCCTCAATTGGAGTACACTTTTACAAACACCTTTAAGCAGGAAGTCTTGAATAATTTGAGCTGACACAAAACGGAAGTGCGGGCAAATGTTCCGCACTCCAGTCTTGATATTAACTAAAGGGCCATGAAGCAAATTCCCATAATGATTGTAGGGACTAATGCGGACAATAACAAATATAAAGGATTAACACCGTTACTGAAAAAACGACTCAGTATAGACTGTCCTGCCGGATTCGGAGCATTGGCAATCACAGTCAGTCCCCCGCCGGTTACAGCACCGGCGACAACCGCATATTTCGAAACATCCGAGAGGTTCGGCACCAGTGTAGCCAGATAGGTAATCGCCGCGTTGTCATTGAATGCAGTTAAGACAGTTGCAGTCAGCATCAGCGGTAATTCTGCTAGAGAGCCCAGCACAGGTGCAATCCACCACGCCTGCAGGCCGCCGTGTGTAATCAAGCCGGCAAGGAAAAAGCCAACCAAGATCGGCCCCCTGAGTATAACCTTATTCTGATGAGTTGCCGTGAGAGACATAAAACCCAGGAAAAACAGAAGTCCCCCAATAAACAAGGCTGGATAATGGGCATTAAAAACCGTCCATGCCAGAAAACATAGATGAACCAGCGTAACCCACCATGGAATCGGCGTCTCTCGTTCCTCCCACATGGCTTCGAATTCTTCGTGACTGATCTGACCAGGTTTTAGTGTCTGCACTTCTGGTGTATGAAAATTAGTGCTTGCTTCTACCTCATCCTGCTTGCCCATTTTAGCAAACTGACTACGAAAGATAATGAAGTAAATCAAATTGGAAATGAGGATACCCAAAGCTGCCTTCCAGCCAAAATTACTGGCCATAAAACTCATGTCCCAGTTCCAGGGTGTGGCAACCATCAGTACCGGCGGAGCAGCAAAATGAGTCAGTGTACCACCTACTGAGATATTGACGAAGAGCAGACCAATCGTGGCATAGGCAAATCCGGAAGACGGCTTATACTTGTAAAATTGGTTGGCCAATAAAAGAGCGGCAATCGTCATTGCAGCAGGTTCGGTGATAAAAGAACCAAGCAGGGGAGCAATCAGCAGGATTGAGAACCACCAGGCTGCTTTACTGTGACCTCCTAAACCGGCTGCAAGACCCAGTAACTGTTCTGAAAACTTGACAACCGGTCTCGTGGAAGCAATTGCCATAATTACAACCACAAACATTGGCTCAATGAAAACTCGATCGTAGACCATGTAATTTTTAAATGTCGCCCAATCAAAAAATCCGATTGTGACAAACAACACGGCAATGACCCACATTCCAAACACAACTTCAACTTCTCCCAGAAAGTGAAAAAGCTCTGCTTTGAACGGAATATCGTGTTTTATTTCTTCATCCGAGGCTCCGGCTGCTTT
>JAESQU010000165.1 GCA_016764995.1 SAR324 cluster bacterium
GATAATAGACGCGGATACGAAAAAGGCAATCGGCGTGGCAAGTTTTTTGCGGGTGCGGCCTGACATTGGAGTGCTTGAGATCGGTCACATTCATTTTTCGCCTTTACTGCAAAAAACAGCGGTTGCGACTGAGGCCATGTTTTTGATGGTGAAAAGGGTTTTTGAAGAATTGGGTTATCGGCGTTATGAATGGAAATGTGACGCGCTTAATTTAGGTTCAAGAAAAGCAGCTGAACGATTTGGCTTTAGCTTTGAAGGCATTTTTCGACAAGATAGAATCTATAAGGGACGTAGTCGAGATACCGCTTGGTACAGTATGATTGACCAGGACTGGCCTATTTTAAAAAAAACATTCGAGGCTTGGTTAAGCGCTGATAATTTTGATAAAAATGGCAGACAGAAGAAACGCTTACAGGAAATCAGGAAGATAATAAATTAATGAAATTCACAGTTTATTTGTCCGGAGAAATTCACAGCGACTGGAGGAAAGAAATTCAGGAAGGCGCAAAAGAAAACGATCTTGATATTGAGTTTATTTCGGCTGTTACTGATCATGATGCAAGTGACTCCGCAGGAGACCATTTAGGTAATGAAAACAATTCGTTCTGGCGTGATCACAAATCTGCAAAGGTCAATGCAATCCGGACGAAGACATTGATCGAAAAAAGTGACTTGGCGGTTATCCGATTTGGTGAAAAGTATAAGCAGTGGAATGCGGCGTTTGACGCGGGATATTGTGCTGCTTTGGGTACACCTTATGTAACCTTACATGCAAATGATATTGTGCATCCGCTGAAAGAAGTAGATGCCTCTGCAATGGCATGGACAACAACCACTGAACAGGTTGTGCAAATTTTGAAATATGTAACACAAGCATGAATGCTTAAAAAAACCACAGAAGAAAAACGTGATAAAAACCAGCCCACTTTCGGGAATCTACCGGAATCACCCAGTCACTTTGACTGAAGTTTCCGGATGGGAGATTGCTGAAAATTTTGGAAATAACGAACGCGAATCAAAGCATTTAAGCCAGGAAAGCATCTTGGTGGATTGGTCACACATTGGCAAAATATCCCTCTCAAGAGGTGATGCGGCAAAAGCTGCGGAACAAGTTTTTCCAGGTGCTTCGAAGCTTACGCCTCTACAGTCAGCTTCAAATAAAGACATGGTGGTGTTACGCTTAACACGCAATGATTATTTAATTTTGTGCCAGCCCGGAATGGAAGCAGATTTAATAAAAAAAATTGATCCAAAAACCACTACTGTCATTGACCAAACGGGATCGCAAGGTTGTCTCGTTTTGGGCGGACCACGGCGGGATGAAGTTTTACAGCGTTCGACAGCAGTTGATTTAAGACGCGATAAAGTAGTGGCCGGATCAGTGCTTCAGTCTTCGATTCATACAGTCGGTATGACTTTGTATCGTACCAAAAATTTTGACATCATGGTCCATCCTCGAAACTTGTCTGAATCCCTTTACGACGCACTGATGGACGTTGGAATAGGAGTTGGATTGGTTCCGGGTGGGATTTCAACGGTTCCGGTATCTTTTGAGGACGGAAAGTAATGACTCAACGAATGTGGAAAAACCACGATCTAAAAAAGAGTTACGATATTGTAATCATCGGCGGTGGCGCACACGGTCTGGCAACAGCCTATTATTTGGCAAAACTTGGAATCACCAATGTTGCGGTTTTGGAACAGAAATTCCTTGGTTATGGAGGTTCCGGACGCAATACGGCCATTCTCCGCTCGAACTACCGTACAGAAGAAGGTATCAAATTTTATGATCAGAGCCTTGTCTTTTATGAAGATTTAGCCGGTGAGCTGGATTTCAACCTGATGTTCAGTCAACAGGGACATTTCACGCTGGGACATTCAACAGCCGCGCTTTCCGGTTTGGTTACTCGTGCGGAAAACAACAAAGCACTTGGAGTTGACAGTTATGTCATTGATCCTCAAGAAATTAAAAAGATGTTGCCGGAAATCGACATTACGGATCATCCGCGCTTTCCTATTCAGGGAGCACTTTATCATCCTCCGGGTGGAATAATTCGACATGATGCAGTGGTTTGGGCATACGCACGAGCTGCCGACCGCAAAGGAATTGAAATTCATCAGTTGACGGAAGTACAGGATATTATAGTTGAAAATGGAAAAACAACTGGCGTAAAAACAAATCGAGGTGATGTTTCCTGTAACACCGTTATTTCCGTTGTGGCTGGTTGGAGTTCCGAAGTTTGCAAAAAAGTTAACGTGAAGTTGCCTTTCGTCACACATCCCTTGCAAGCCCTGGTCACTCAGTCTTACAAACCGTGGCTGCATCATGTGGTGGTAAGTGGAACTTTACACATTTATCTCAGTCAAACCGACCGCGGAGAACTGGTCTGCGGAAATGGAATCGACACCTATCCGCATTATGGTATGAGTTCCACACTGGGCTTTCTGGAAAGTTATGCGGCGCACGTTTTGGAACTCTTTCCGTGTTTACATAATGTCGCTGTTCAAAGGCAATGGGCGGGATTATGTGATATGACTCCGGACTATAGCCCAATCATTTCGCCGATTGACGAAATAGAAGGTTTTTATGTCAATGGTGGATGGGGGACTTACGGTTTTAAAGCGGCTCCCGCCAGTGGTTTCAATACTGCTGAAATGGTTGCCACCGGAAAGACTCCGGAAATGATTGAGCCCTTCCGCTATAATCGTTTTGCTGAAAATAGACTGGTTGGCGAAAAAGCGGCGGCATCGGTGGGCAGTTAAACCTTTTCCTGGCCACGGATCGTGGCGGATTAATGCTAAACTTATTTTATGGGTTGACTGGAAGAACAGAATGGTTCTGTTCATCCGTTGTCTTTAGCTGTGAGTATTCGTGCAAATTAGTACTCTAAACTTAAATACTTTTTAAAACAAAATAAACAGTGGAAATAATAGTAGCAATAAAACAAGTGCCGGACGTGGCGCTTAATATCAAAGTTAAAGACGGAGCCGTTGTAGAAGAAGGCTTGAGCTACGTAATCAGCAGTTGGGATGAAACTGCCTTGGAGGCGGCTCTGCAAATTACGGAGGACGTCGGCGGTGAAGTTACTTTGCTGACAATTGGTCCTGACAAAGCGGCAGAATCGCTGCGAAAAGGTTTGGCCATGGGCGCGCACAAAGCAATTCATGTCAAATATGATGATGCGAAAAAAACTGATTCATTTGCCTATGCCAAAATATTACAAAAAGTTTTGGAAGGACGCGAATATGATCTGATTCTTACCGGAAAGCAGTCACAAGACACTGATGCTGGACTAACAGCTCCGATGCTTGCCGAATTTCTGGATTTACCGCAAGTCACAAATATTATCCGTTACAGCGATGTTTCTGCACAAAACATCACACTTTACCGCCAGGGAGATAATGCTACAGAAGTTTTGGAAATGCAGCTTCCGGGAATTGTGACTGTCAATGACAGCCTAAATGAGCCCCGTTTAGCATCGATGCGTGGAATTATGATGGCCAAGAAAAAACCGCTTGAAGAAGTTGACTTGGATGCACTTGGAGTTTCAGCGGAAATGCGCGGTGCTCAAGGTTCCATGACCGAAGTTTTGCAATTTGAAAAACCAGAATCACGCAAAGAAGGTAAAATCTTTGAAGGCGATGAAGCCGATACGGTAAAACAGGCAATGGAACTGCTGGTAAGTGAAAAAAAATTCTTAGCCTAAATTTTATTAGCCGCTAAGTGCGCAAAGAACACTAAGGAAAAAACTTGGCGTGACTTAGCGACCTTAGCGGCTTATTTTTGAAACTTGAACTTTGTAACTTTAAAATGTCTAAAATACTTATAGTCGCCGAAGTCAAAAACAGCGAAATTAAAAAAAACACTCTTGAATTAATATCATTCGCCAAATCAAAAGGCTTGGAAATGGACGCTGTACTATGTGGTTCCGGAGTTTTCGGACAGGCCGATGTCCTCGCCGGTCAAGGTGCGTCCACGGTTTATCTGGGTGACGATTCGTCACTGGAAATTTACAATACGGAACAGTACACTTCTTTGGTGACAGACGCACTACAGCAATCCGGGGCAACACAAGTTTGGCTCTCATCTTCAGAATTGGGACGAGACTTGACTCCACGAGTGGCCGCACGGCAAGGCGTAGGTGCTTTGAGTGATGTAACACAATTTGAAGTAAATGGTGACGAAATCACGGCGCAACGTCCGTGCATGTCCACTAAGGTGATCCAAAAATGTCAGTTCAGCAAAGACGGTTTGCGTGTCATCAGCATCCGTAGCGGTTTTTTTGCCCCAGAAGAAACAACTCCTGTTCCCGCAAAAACGGTGTCACTCTCAATTCCGGAAGGCCATAAACAACTGAAAGTCAAAGAAGTTCAAGCTGAAGTGAGTGACGAAGTGGAACTCAACGAAGCTAGTATCATCGTTTCAGCAGGACGCGGCGTAGGCGGCCCAGAAGGGTGCGATTTTGTAAAACCTTTAGCAACAGAGTTAGGAGCTGCTTTCGGGGCGTCACGGGCTGTTTGCGACGCAGGATGGCTACCGCATAAGCACCAGGTAGGTCAAACCGGAACAATGGTGACACCGGATTTTTATTTTGCATTGGGCATTTCCGGAGCAATTCAGCACTTGGCCGGAATGTCAGGTTCAAAAGTCATTGTTGCAGTCAACAAAGATCCTGATGCACCTATCTTTAAAGTTGCGGATTACGGAATTGTCGGAGATCTTTTCAAAGCGGTTCCTGTTCTTCGGGAAGAAGTTGCCAAGATTAAGACCTAAAATAATCTAAATTAAAAAATTCAGAGAGAAAAATGAAGTCACATTACCGTGCAGTAGTAATTGGCGGAGGCGTGATTGGCGCCAGCACTTTATACCATTTGGCAAAAATGGGTTGGAACGATATAGTGCTTGTAGAAAAAATTGAGTACACATCTGGTTCGACTTGGCATGCCGCCGGATTGTTGCCGCTGTTCAATATGAGTTACAGTGTAGGTAAAATCCATAAATACAGCGTGGATTTATACCAAAGCCTTGAGGCAGAAACCGGACAGCAAGTCAGTTTTCACAAAACCGGAAATCTGCGTCTGGCGCGGAATCAGGAACGCATGGATGAGTACAAACGCTATTGCGGAACCGCATCTACGATTGGTGTGCCATTCCAAATGATTGGTCCAGCTGAAATCAAAAAACTCTGGCCGTTCGCAAAAGTTGATGACCTCGTCGGTGCGCTTTATCATCCGGATGACGGACATGTGGCTCCGGTCGATGTGACCATGGCTTTACTCAAAGGCGCTCGCGCTAACGGTGCGGAAACTTACTCGGAAGTTGAAGTCACTTCCATGGCACAAAAACCAAATGACGAATGGGTGGTGAGTACCAACAAAGGCGATATTACCTGTGATGTTGTAATTTCCTGTACCGGAAATTATGCGCGGGAAACCGGACGCATGGTTGGTTTGGAACTGCCGGTTGTGCCGGTTGAACACCAGTTCATAGTGACTGGACCGATTCCGGAACTGGTGGAATACAACCGTTCCGGAAATCCGGAAATGGCGGTTTTGCGTGAAAGTGATTCTTCATACTACATGCGCCAGGAAGCAGATGGTTTGATCCTGGGACCCTACGAAAAAGGTGCACCTTGTTGGGGGCTCGACGGCGTTCCGGAAGGATTTGGACAAGAGCTGTTGCCTCCGGATTTGGAACGTCTTTTACCGCATATTATCGCAGCCGGAGAGCGGGTTCCAATTTTTGAAACCGCCGGAATTAAGGACCATATAAACGGCCCAATCGCCTACACTCCGGATGGAAATCCGATGGTTGGACCTGCTTGGGGTTTACGTAATTTCTGGCTGTCTGAAGGACACAGTTTCGGCATCACCGCCGCCGGAGGTTCCGGATGACATTTAGCAGAATGGATTGTTGAAGGTTCTCCAAGTATCGACATGATGGGCGTCGATCCGCGTCGTTTCAGCGCGGCACAGTCAACCCGTGATTTTATCAAAGCTAAAAACGAAGAATGTTACGAACACGTTTTCGTAATTCATTATGATTTTGAGGAGCGCAAAGCCGCGCGTCCCGCGAAAACGAGTCCGATTTATGACAGGCAAAAAGCTCTCAATGCCGCATTCGGACAGCGTTACGGTTGGGAACGTCCAAACTGGTTTGCGCCTCAAGGTACTGAACCTTTTAATAAATACAGTTTCCACACGCGCCGCACAAACTGGTTTAAAACTGTAGGGGACGAAGTGAAAGCTGTGCGTGAAAAAGTCGGTTTACTTGATTTAACTTCATTCACCAAACATGAAATTTCAGGTCCTGGAGCGGAAGATTATTTGAATAAATTGATTGCAAACCGCCTTCCTACTACACAAGGCGGAACGGTATTGGGACATGCGCTTACCGCTTCCGGAGGAGTTGAATCAGAATTCACGATTACCCGTGACGGCGATAAAATTTTTGCCGTCAGTTCCGGAGCCGCGGAGCGTCACGACCACGATGTTTTGCTGCGTACTCTACCGCGAGACGGCAGTGTAACGCTGAATAATATCACCCTTGAACACGGAACTTTGGTGGTTTGCGGTCCACGTTCCCGTGATCTGCTGTCAAAAATTACGGATGCGGACCTCAGCAATGACGGATTCCCGTGGCTCACTTCACAGCGAATTAGCGTTGCCGGAGTTTCTTTGCTGGCTTTGCGTGTCAACTTTGTCGGCGAACTTGGCTGGGAATTACACCACCCAATTGATCAACAAGTTCAATTATTTGACGCAATTGTTGAGGCAGGCGAAGAATTTGGTTTACGGCATTTTGGCATGTATGCCATGGAATCCATGCGCCTAGAAAAATCATACCGTATGTGGGGTTCCGATTTGACTAGGGAATATTCGATCCTTGAAGCAGGACTCAGTCGTTTTGTACGCCTGAAAAAAGATGAATTTGCAGGCAAGGAAGCTTTGCTAAAGCAAAAAGAAACTGGCGTTCCGCAAGAATTTGTCACGCTGGAAATTGACGCAACCGATGCGGATGCTATCGGCAGCGAACCAATTTTCCGGAATGGAGAAATGATTGGCCGAGCGACTTCCGGATGTTACGGACACAGTATTGGAAAAAGTCTGGCCCTGGCTTATGTTCAAAGCGGAAACGGTGACATTGGAACCGAATTGGAAATAGAAATAATTGGCGAACGCCGCCCTGCCCTCGTGATTCCAGAATCACCCTGTGATCCGGACAATCTAAAATTGCGGGCATAACAACATACTTTGCGGCAGGGAATTCATGCCCTTGCCTCGTTTCTTATCTCTCTTCAGTTAATAAGATGCCTCTCGAAACCTGGTTAACCTATACATTCATCACTACAACATTTTTGTTGATTCCAGGTCCAACCCTGCTTTTGGTGATCAGCTATTCTCTATTAAGAGGAAGATCCGCTGTTTTGGCTTTGGTAGTAGGAGTGGGACTTGGGGACTTGACTGCAATGATCCTTTCCTTGTTAGGAGTAGGATTATTATTGGAAACTGTGGCAACAGCATTTTACTTTCTCAAATGGCTTGGAGCAGCTTATTTAGTTTGGTTGGGAATTAAAATGTGGCGAAGTTCTACAGACGAAATTGAGATCTCAGAAAAAGATAAGCAGCAGGCTTCTCGTGAAATATTGAGAAACGCTTATGTGACTACCGCGCTAAATCCAAAAAGCATCGTCTTTTTTCTGGCTTTTATGCCCCAGTTTATGGATCCTGAACTACCGCTTTTGTCTCAGGCAATAGTGCTGGGTGGAACATTTTTTGTGCTGGCAATCTTGATAGTGATCGCCTATGCCCTGCTTGCAAGCTATGCTGGAAAACAATTGCGGATGCCTTTAATTCAGCGTTGGACTCAGCGGATTGGAGGAGGTTTGTTGATAGGAGCAGGCGGAATGACCGCAGTCAGTTCATGAAAATCTCTGCCAGACTTAAATAATTCAATTCCACAAAAAAGCACTCGTCTTTTTTCCCATTATCTTTCCAGCAAACACAAGTTTTGCTGCAGAACCTCCTGCACCGGCACAAACATGTAATGGCAGCAAGTGCTCCTCTCTTGGCTGACAATACCTCGCAAAAGGCGCCTCACTCCACTTTATCAGTTTTTGTTCCCGTACACTTGAAGCATAATTTAAATTAGTACAGGCATCAATCAACCACATTTCAAATTCCTCATTTTTTTGGTCAAGAGAATTTTGCTGAGACATCAGGGACTGCATATTATGGAATGATAATCCGGAACCAATGATTAGAGTTTTTTCTGATCTCAATTTTGATAATGCCTTTCCTATTTTAAGATGCGATTGCGGATCTAAATTATTCAAGAGCGATAACTGGACACATGGAATATTTGCCTGCGGAAACAGTATTTTTAAAGGAACAAAGACGCCATGATCAAAACCGCGCTGATCTGACAATTTACTTTCAATCCCGTTCTCCCGCAATAGATTTGCTATTTTTTGCGCAAGTACGGGATCACCCGCTGCTGGATATTCAACCGTATATGCTTCATCCGGAAAACCATAATAATCATAGATTAGGGACGGATTCTCCCCACTTGTGATTGTTACTATCTCTTCTTCCCAGTGTGCGCTTATAATTATAATTGCTGCAGGCACTCCAAGCTTCGGGATAATTTCATGGAAAAATTTCAGCATTTCCCGATGATTTTCGTCTTCCAGCAGAGGCAATGGTCCTCCGCCGTGAGGAAGAAATAATACAGGACTGTGCTGATTTTTCATACTTTTTCTGTTTTTTAGAACTATGACTTTAAATCCTGACGTTGACTGACAATCGCCAACCACGGCTGTTCTTCTCTGGGTTTTCCAGCAGGACGGTAATAGTGCTCTATTATTTTGAAACCTGCTTGCTGAAGAAATAATTGACTGGTTTCAAATTCCATGTAATGACCGTATCGTTGACCCTGCCATCCCTCAGCATTTCCTCTGGGATTGGAAGAAAATAAAATTCCATCGTTTTTTATAGCAGAATGTAATTCTTTCAAAACCCTGAGCAGTTCTTGACTTGGAATACAAAATAACGACGCATTAGCAAAAATTCCATCGTAACTGTTTCCTTCCAATTCAAGCTTGAGAAATTGTTGATTTAGAGTTGGACAGCCGCTTTGCTCTCGTGCCATTTTGCAAAACTCTTTGCAGCCATCCAATCCAACTGGCCGGTGTCCCAATGCTTTAAAGATGCGCATGTCACGTCCAGGTCCACAACCAAAATCAAGGATATCGAGAGTTTTTTCTTTGGGAAGAGCGTCTAGCAAAGCAGCTATATTTTGACTTACATCATGATCCTGAGTACCTATGCGAAAAGACTCTGCGTTTTCCTCATAATGAGCAATATTGAGTTTTTCTATTTCTTCCAGATCGACAGGCGAATTATTTATCTGCATAGTTTTTAAATGAATATTTATGCTTAAAGTTCCTGATCTGCTTTTGCCGCAAAAATAAAATCACTTTCCGTCAGTCCATCAATTTTGTGAGTCCAAATTGTCAACTTCACTTTGCCCCATGCTAAAAAAATGTCTGGATGATGGTTTTGTTCTTCAGCCATTTCTCCTACTTTTATTGTAAAATCAAGTGCCTTTCTGAAATTTCCAAACAAATATTCTTTTTCCAACTGATGTTCGTTAATGACTTCCCAGCCGTTTCCCAATTTTTCCTGCAATGCTACCAGTTCCTCTCCTTTCAAAGGAGGAACTCCACCTTTGCAGGGAATACATGTTCCTTCTGCTAACTCACTCATTTTAGACCTCCATTCTTTCAATAAGGATTTATCTTAGGACTCTATAAACTATTTATAAATAGAAATAACGTATTCCGTAATCAATGCAACTAATTGTTATAATAGGTTTATTAATTGATGCAGTCGGGAAAAGACCTCAACCCGTATCATTGCTTAAGAAGCGAGAAATCTTATATAAGCAACTTCACTAACATCATTAAGATTTCTCCCTATGGTCGAAATGACAGTGTAATTTTAGACATTTATGCTAGACAGTCAATAACTTTACAATTCATAATAATTTCGCTTTGCGGGATCGTTTGTTAGATACTGTACGAACTCCCAATCGTTACCTTCATGATCGTAGAAGTACACACGCTTACGGTAGGGATGCTCGTTCGGTACAGTTGAATCCTCATAGCCAGTTGACTTGAGCCGGTCACGAAGCGCCTCCACATCATCTACTTCAAATCCGAGATGGTTTACACCCGGCAATCCCTCATAAGGAATCCATTTCTGTGTCGGTTCTGAGGTGGCTCTATTTAAGGAAATGTAGGTTTCGTCGGTTCCGATGTGGACCCATCGTGTACCGTCGGTATCCGTCGCATCATGACGAATCCGGAATTCCGGAAACGCCGTCTGTAAAAAAAGAATCATTTCGTCTATGTCGCGTACACAAATGTTTGCATGCTCAAGCAGGACAGTCATATTATATTCTCAAAGGGTCAATGTTTGCCCTCAGCCAAACGAACTTAGTGTCTTCGACCGGGGACTTCGTTAGACACTGCTGAAAGCCGCATGGTATCTAACGGTTCCAGTTTTTCCACCAAGGGTTCCTGGTTCTAGTTCAACTGCCATAAACACCTCATCTGAAACCTTGTATTCTGAGTTAATGCCGAATACGGAAGCAGGAGAAAAACCAAAACGGGGGTAGTATTTTGGGTGTCCCAGAACAACAACTGCATTATAGCTCAGTTTCTTGCACTGCTCAAGACCTGTCTCAACAAGTTCTGAACCAAAACCTTTCCGCTGGTGCTCAGGAAGTACCGCCATGGGAGCAAGCCCCATTACTTTGAGCTCAGGATGTCCGGAAAGTATAACAGGCGAAAACATGATATGGCCGACGATCTCCAGCTTATACTCGCAAACGAGTGAAATAACTGGATCAGCCTGTTCTCTTAAAATGTCTACGAGTTTTGCCTCAGCCAGTGTTTCAAAGGCTTTCACATTGAGAGCAAATACTGAATCAATATCTTTTTCTTTTTCGGATTGTATTAGCATAACAACTTAATATTATTACTAAAGTTCTCTGGTCATAAATAAGCTATTCGGATCAACCACATAATCCGCAAAGGGTTCACAGTAGACAAATCCAAAACTGGCAAATAGTTTTCTGGCTGGTTCAAAGGCAGCCATTGAGCCAGTTTCTAAACTTAATCTTTGATAGTTACGCTTTTTTGCCTGATTCATAATATGCTGGAGAATCTTACGTGCAACACCTTTTCTTAAATATGATGAAGTAGTACGCATCGACTTTATTTCCGCGTTCAACTTATCCAACTCTTTCAAAGCACCGCAGCCAACTAAATTCATTTCTTCCCAGGCACTCCAGAAAGTAATTTCCGGTTTTTGCAACTCAGCAATATTTAAGGTATGAACGCTCTCTGGAGGAGAATTTTGAGACATTCCTCTAAGATGTTCGTTTAACAATCCTATTACGTCATCACCTGTTAAATCATCGATTTTTATCAACATAAATATATTTTGAATCCTTTACTTCATTCATAATTTGCACTTTGAGAAAACATTGTTGACACACTTTTGATGGACTATTAAAAGTCATAAAACCGTATCATTTTGAATGAAGCTATAAATATTCCATATACTACTTATGCCTTGAAAAATATTATACTGAAACTTGGATTAGTAATACAGCCGCTAATGTAAAGAGCAATGCTCTGAGAATTTTCTGATAAACTCTTAGCTGGATTTTTTTCTTGACGGCAATACCGACATACAATGCAAGTGAGGTTACTAAGAGCATTATTGACGAAGTTGAAAGATCATTTAGAGTAAATGCACCATTGATAGTAAATAAAAATATCTGGATGATTTTACCAAGCAAAAAACAGAAATTTGCCGCTTGAACTGTGTCACTCTTTGAATGTTTCGACTCCAGAGAATAGATGATTAGTACAGGGGCCATAACATTCGTAAGCCCCCCTATAAGTCCTGCTGAAATTCCAAAAATAAACTTTGAGAATTTCGGATATTCTTTAATCCACGAAAGTTTTAATTTTATTCTGTCAATCAGCAAATAAATTAAAATTATAACTCCAAGCAGCACCTTGAAAAAATCGGAATTCGCAAAAAGTAGTATTTGCGTTCCTATGGCGCTTCCTAACATTGCAAATAACGCCAATGAAAGGTGACGGCGAACAGCAAGAAAGATATTCCCTTCACTGATAATACTGATTACATTAACCAGCAGCGTTGGGATTAATGTTAAGACAATTGCTGTTTGAAGATCGGTGAACAGTGCCAACAAAGGTGTTGCCACCAAAGGAAAGCCAAATCCTATACTTCCATGAATAAAGGCTGCTAAGAGAAAAATAAATGAAGTAAATATGAAGACCTCAAAACTATAATTCATTAGCAGATTTTAATCTCTTCGTTATTCTGGATTCTGTTCAACACAAAACATCAGGCATAAACTGCGAAAAAATGTGTACAAATTTTTACTTCATTGTACATGGCTTAGTTATGTAAGATGCGTTGATATTGATATTTTTTTTGATAATGAAAAGGCGATATCCTGATAATAGTATGCAGCCTCGTTGACGAAAACAGGGTACATGGGAAATTCATTTTCGAAATATATCGTTTTGTTATCTACCGTGTAAAAGATTGGGTCTCCTTGTTTAAGTTGGCAAAAATCCTTGTCCTGAAGATCCTTATGTATATAGGCGGTGATGTTTCCATCATCATCACATGGAAATAATATTGTTTCAATGTATTGGAATATTTCTAGCGAATCTGGAAAATCCGGCAAGGAATCATTATTAAGAAGTGTAATGAATTCCAGAGTATCCCTGACAGTTTTTTCTGTTATTTCAATTACATCATGCCGAAGCAATCCATTCGGCACCGGACCCACTTCCAGTGGAAGTCCAAAGGTGGAAATGCTGTTTAAGTAAGGCTGGTCTGAATCAACATCCTTTGATTCAGGTGGATGATAGTAAAGATTTAAACTATCATTTTTTTCAGACAGGTAGCAGGCGAGTTGAAGATTAATTTTATTTATTTCTGAAAAAATAAACGTTACACCCATGTTGGAGGTTGTCGTGTGCATATCAATAATGAAGTCATATTTTGGGTTGCCTTTTGGTCCTAACTCATAATTGATTACCTTGGCTCTATTAAATTCATACTCACTACTTTCTATATTTTGGAGTTCTTTGATGCCAAAAGACCTGTTCAAATCATGATCCATAAAGCGTCTAGTATTTTTTATTGCCATTGGGTTAGCTAACAGGTACTTCAGTTTGAGACCTTTATATTCCGGCAATGCATTTTTTAATTTATTTACCAAAAACACTCCTGTGTTCTCATTGCCATGGGTACCTCCCACAATTGCTACTTTGTTTATTTTCATTATTTCTCCTGAAGTTTTAAAGCATTTTGACCAAACTCACTGGCGGCAATGGAGTGCAGTTTAATACCGTCCGGTGCAGCGTTGTGTTTGCCTAATACAACGGAATAAAGTCCGCATTTGTCTTTAAATTGATGGTTTTGATAATAGAGGTTATTTTCTTCTGGACATCACTTGTAAACAGGAAATTGCTTACAAATATCTAGAACATTTCTTTTTAATTCTCTCAACACTTCCTGATTATCTTTTTCCATTAAGGCCTTATCAATGATATTTGCAATTTGGATAACATAATCACTTTCGATACCTCTAACAGAAATTGGGCCTGTGCCCAGACGTAAGCCGCTTGCTCTTTTTCCCGTGTCTTTAGGAATATAGTTTCTGTTAGTAATAATTCCTATGGATTCAAGGGTTTTTTCTGCTTGAGAACCACTCAGTCCTTTGGTGGTGACATCAACGACGACTTGATGCGTATCAGTTCCTCCACCGACCAATCGATAATTTTTTCCAGCAAGTTCTGCCGCAAGTAATTTTGCGTTGTCGAGAGTATTGCGTTGCACATTAATAAAATTAGCTTCTTTGGCAAGTTTCGCAATTGTTGCTTTTCCTGCAATATTGCTGACAGCACTTGTTCCCTGGGTTCCCGGAAATACAGCTTTATCTACCTCATCTGCATATTTTTTTCTGCAAAGAATTACTCCCCCTCTGCCGCCTGTCATAGTTTTAAATGTCGTAAATGAAACAAAGTCGGCATAGATAACCGGACTCGGAATTAGCTTGGCTGCAACCAAACCCGCAATATGTGCCATATCGACAAACAGGTACGCTCCTACAGACTTGGCAATTTGCGACATCCTTTCATAATCAATCAGTCTTGGATATGAACTGGCACCGGCCACAATCATTTTTGGCCTGACTTCTTTAGCCTGCACTGCCAAAGCATGATAATCGATTAATTCTGAAGTTAAATCAACATTGTAGTGCTGAAAATTAAAACACTTACTAGTGACAGAAGCAAAGTGGCCATGTGTCAAATGACCTCCGTGAGAAAGATTCATCGCTAAAATTTTATCGCCTACATTGAGAACTGAAAAATAAACAGCAAAGTTAGCAGCCGAACCCGTATGAGGCTGAACATTCGCATGTTCTGCAAGAAAGAGTTCTTTCATTCTGTCAATGGCCAGCGTTTCAATTACATCTACAAACTCACAACCGGCATGATATCTCTTACCGGGATAACCCTCTATCGTTTTATGATTCAGCACTGACCCCATTTCCTCAAGAATCGACTTGGGCGTATGAGTTTCAGATGATACAAGATCAATTGTTCTTTCAATTCTTTCTTCTTCCTGCAAAATTAATTGTAAAATTTGTGGATCGTCGTGTTTTAAATTTTTCATTTTTTGCAATTTTTAATTGGAAAGCAGTTTTAATGGTCGTTGATAAGCTATAACCTAATAGCGCATGAGTTCACCGGTGGGCTGTCAGGGGGCAATGAACGACTGAACCACTCTTCCGGTCTCATTAATGTTCCATCTCGTAACATGAGCGCACATCATGGTATAAATCTTGAGGACTGTGTTACATTAGAGTTACTTACTCGGAGGTTCAAACTCACTCCGTAAGGTTTCAACTTTCTTCCGGAAAGCACATCCTTCCATGTGATCATTCACCAAACCCATCGCCTGCATGAAGGCATAAGCTGTGGTTGGGCCAAAAAATTTCCATCCGCGATTCTTCAGATCTTTACTTAATAATTGTGATGTACTGGTAATGCTTGGAACCGGATGGCTATAGTCACCTTTCCCAACATGAAGTTCAGGCGAAGCAGGTTCCCACTTCCAAATGTAGGCAGCAAGACTGCCGAACTCATCAACGACCTCAAGTGCGCGATGAGCATTATTGATGGTTGCCTCGATTTTTCCGCGATGACGGATGATTCCTGAATTCTGCAAGAGGCTGGCAACATTGTCCTCATCATAGTCGGCAATCTTACTAAAGTCAAAACCGGAGAATGCATACCGGAAGTTTTCCCGCTTTCGAAGGATTGTCAGCCAGGAGAGTCCGGACTGGAAGCCTTCAAGACAAATCTTTTCAAAGAGCTGAAAATCATCAGCGACAGGACGACCCCACTCTTCGTCATGGTAATTGCGGTAGTCCAGATGATCATTACCCCACCAGCA
>JAESQU010000166.1 GCA_016764995.1 SAR324 cluster bacterium
CATCCTCAAATACATTGATGAAAGCCGTCGGTTGTAAGGAGTAATAATAGTAACCAATACCATTCTGCCAAGTTTCATTTTCTTCTGAAAATTTTATGTCAAAGTCTAAATCTCCATCCTCGCCCACACTGAAAGACTGGGAAAAGCAAGCTGCCAACGAATTGCAGGGTAAAGCAACTTATTCAATTCATTGGAAAACCACTGAAGGAATTGAAATTAAACCACTTTATACCGCAAAGGATTTAGAAAATTTTGGTTATACAGAATCTCTTCCGGGTTTTTCTCCATTCACACGAGGCCCCCGTGCCACGATGTATGCAGGACGTCCCTGGACAATTCGCCAATATGCCGGATTTTCAACTGCAGAAGAATCTAATGCTTTTTATCGGAAAAATTTGGCGGCAGGTCAAAAAGGACTGAGCGTCGCTTTTGATTTAGCAACCCATCGCGGTTATGATTCTGATCATAAACGAGTAGTTGGAGATGTAGGAAAAGCAGGTGTGGCAATTGATTCCGTAGAGGATATGAAGATTTTATTTGATCAAATTCCACTCGATCAAATGTCAGTTTCAATGACCATGAACGGCGCGGTTTTACCAATTTTAGCGGCGTACGTTATTGCCGCGGAAGAACAGGGGGTGAAACAAGAGCAACTCAGCGGAACCATCCAAAACGACATTCTCAAAGAATTCATGGTTCGCAACACATACATTTACCCTCCAGCTGCTTCGATGCGAATTGTAGGTGACATCATGGAACACACATGCAAACACATGCCCCGTTACAATTCAGTCAGCATCAGCGGTTACCACATTCAGGAAGCAGGTGCAACCGCAGTGCAGGAACTGGCATTCACACTTGGAAACGGATTGGAATACGTGCGCACCGCGCTTAATCGCGGAATGACGATTGACAGTTTTGCGCCCCGACTTTCCTTCTTTTTTGGCATCGGGATGAACTTTTTTATGGAAATCGCCAAATTACGGGCAGCACGCTATTTGTGGGCAAACCTGATTCAACAGTTTAATCCAAAAAAAGCTGAATCTGCAATGCTGCGTACACATTGTCAAACTTCCGGATGGAGCCTGACCGAGCAGGATCCGTTTAACAATATCGTGCGGACAACAGTTGAAGCTCTTGCCGCGACTCTTGGGGGAACGCAGTCACTTCACACAAACGCCTTTGACGAAGCACTTGGTTTGCCCACCGAAACATCGGCGAGAGTTGCCCGCAACACTCAGCTAATTTTACAGGAAGAAGCAGGAATTCCGCATGTTATTGATCCTTTTGGAGGTTCATATTTTATGGAATCGTTGACCTCATCACTGATTGAGGAAGCGACTAAACTGCTCGATGAAATGGAAAAACTCGGAGGCATGACCAAAGCCGTTGAATCCGGAATTCCGAAACAACGCATCGAAGCCGCCGCCGCGCGCAGACAGGCATTGATTGACCAAGGCGAAGAAGTGATTGTCGGTGCAAACAAATATCAGGTTGAAAATGCTGAACCAGTGGAAGTTCGTGAAATCGACAACAGCGCTGTTCGTAAAGCACAAATTCGGCGGTTGCAGAAAATCAAGAAAAACCGTGATTCGAAAAAAGTTGATTCTGCGTTAAACGCAATCAGTAATGCCGCAGAAAGCGGAAAAGGAAATTTGCTTGAACTTTCCATTAAAGCAATGCGATTACGTGCGACTGTTGGTGAAGTTTCATCTGCAATGGAAAAAATTTGGGGACGCTACAATGCGCCCATCCAAACCATTTCAGGAGTTTATGCTAAATCATTTCCGGATCAAAATGAAATTGCGGAAGTCCGAAAAGAAATAAATCTCTTTGCCAAAAATGCGGGGCGGCGTCCCAGAATAATGGTTGCGAAAATGGGACAGGATGGACACGACCGCGGGGCAAAAGTGATTGCAACTGCATTCGCCGATTTGGGTTTTGATGTTGATATTGCTCCTCTTTTTCAAACGCCGGAAGAAGTGGTCAAACAAGCCATTGAAAATGATGTGCATGTGATTGGAATTTCGTCTCAGGCCGCAGGTCACAAAACTCTGATAGAACTACTGATGAAAGTTTTAAATAAAGAAAATTCAGAGGACATCGTTGTTGTCGCAGGAGGTGTGATTCCGCCGCAGGATTATGCTTTTTTGAAAGACCTCGGAGTCGCCTGTATTTTTGGCCCCGGAACCGCAATTCCCGGAGCCGCGCGTGAGGTGCTGGCGGCAATTACAAATAAAATCTGAAATCATTTGAAGCCGAAAAAATGGTTCAAAATAGCGTTCCCGAACTTGAGCAGATTCTGCAAGGAAACCGCAGGGCAATTGCCAAAGTCATTACTTTGCTGGAAAGCACCCGCTCAGAATCGTTTGAGCAGGGACAGGAATTGCTCGAATCGCTTTTGCCGTATGCGGGAAAGGCTTTGCGCATAGGAATTACCGGAGTTCCGGGCGTCGGTAAAAGTACTTTCATTGAAGCTTTTGGACTGTTTTTAATCGAGCAAGGACACCGTGTTGCCGTGCTTGCTGTGGATCCGAGCAGTCAGCTTACCGGCGGAAGCATCATGGGTGACAAAACACGCATGAACGAACTGGCACAGCATCCAGAAGCGTTTATTCGGCCTTCACCGTCTTCCGGAATCCTCGGTGGTGTTGCCCGGAAAACACGTGAAACAATGTTAATTTGCGAAGCCGCGGGTTATGACGTTGTTATCGTGGAAACCGTTGGTGTAGGACAGTCTGAAACTATGGTGTCCTCAATGGTGGATTTGTTTTTGCTACTGATGTTGCCAAATGCCGGTGACGAATTACAGGGAATTAAAAAGGGAGTGCTCGAACTGCTGATTTGGTGGTGGTCAATAAATCCGATGGCGCACAAGAATCCATGGCAAAAACCGCTCAGTCGGAATACCGCAAAGCCCTGCATTTACTGCCTTCCACAAAAACATCCTGGACTCCGAAAATTTTGCGTTGCAGTTCTCTCGAAAAACGTGGAATGGATGAAATTTGGGAAGCTGTTAAAAATTTCCGGGAAGTACTTCAGAGTTCCGGCGAGTGGAAAAAACAGCGTCAGACTCAAACAGGAAAATGGATGTGGACACTAGTCGAAGAAGGTTTGCTGAAAAATTTCCGTAACCAACCTAATCTTCAAAATCAAATTCCGGAATTGGAAAAAGCTGTTGAATCCGGAAAAATGCTTGCCACTACTGCTGCCAGGAAACTGCTCGAATCCTGGCAGACTCAGTCAAAGTAAAATTACGCCTCACCTTCTCCGCGTTGTCCGGCGAAGAAGCCAACACCAAAATCCGGTGTAGTAAATGTGACGGTTGTGCCTTTGGTGAAGTAAAACAGATCCCCGACATTGCCCGTCTTTTTCAGACCCGTTTCATCTTCAATAATCAACGTTCCATCGATGATCAATTTCATCTCATGGTAGGTGTAAGTATAGGTCAGTGATTTTATTTTTCCAGCTTCAATCACCGAAGCAACATGTCCATCACAAAATCGTTCACCACGAAGACAGAAAGTTAACATGGACTTTATTTCCTGAAGAGATGCCTCAGCCATTTTTTGCTCGCTTTCCAGCATTTTTGAACCCTCATTTGGAATATATTTACGATCAAACCAGAACTCTTGAGAGGCTGCACTGATGAAGTTATTCACCTCTTGTTCATACTCCGGCCAAGGAAAATAAGACACGCCGTCTTCATCTTTGCCTCCATTCCATCTCTTAATCGGAGTAAACCCCTTTGCATAAAACCGAGGAAGAAACTGGACAAGTTCATTAATTTCTTCTTTGTTTGGTAATCG
>JAESQU010000011.1 GCA_016764995.1 SAR324 cluster bacterium
CCAACATTTTTCCGGAAGTTCGGATGGCGGCAGGAATTGAGGAATCAATAATAACATCACTTGGAACATTCAAATTAGTAATTCCACGATCCGGATCAACCATTGCTAAATCCGGACGAGACTCATAAAGTGCTTTAATGTCAACCTTAATTTCAGCTTTTTTATCCGCAGATATTATTTTATCCGATTTCATTTTTGCATAGAGATCACCGATTCCATTGTTAAAATTTACTCCTAATTTAGAGATGGTTTCCTCATGCTTTTCAAGTATAGGTGCATAAAATACCTGAACACAGTGACCAAAAATAACCGGATCAGAGACTTTCATCATCGTTGCTTTCAGGTGCAGTGAAAAAAGTACTCCCTGCTTTTTGGCATCTTTGACTTGTTGATAGAGGAACGAATCCAGTGCTTTATTGCTCATGAAAGTTGCATCCACCACCTCCGCAGCTTCAATTTTCAGTTTATCTTTCAGCACCGTAATTGTTCCATCTACTGCAATAAATTCAACTTTTGCGGTAGTTGGTTGCTCTATGGTTGTAGATTTTTCGTTTGCAAAAAAATCACCTCCACTCATTGTCGCAATATGTGACTTAGATTCTGGACTCCATTCTCCCATTGGGTGAGGATGACGCTTGGCATAATTTTTTACCGCAGGTGAAACACGACGATCTGAATTGCCTTCACGTAACACGGGATTGACTGCGCTTCCTAAAATTTTGGCATAACGTTTTTGAACAACAATTTCCGCATCATTCTGGGGATCTTCCGGAAAATCTGGAATTTTGTAGCCATTTGATTTGAGTTCCGCAACCGCTGCTTTCAGTTGCGGTACAGAAGCACTGATATTTGGTAGCTTGATAATATTGGCTGCAGGGTCCTGAGTCATCTTTGAGAGGCTTAAGAGTTCGTCCGGAACTTGCTGAGATTCCGTCAGATTTTCCGGAAAGGCTGCAATAATTCTTCCTGCAAGTGAAATGTCTTTGCTTTCCACAGAAATTCCTGTGCCTTCAGTAAAAGTCTGAATGATGGGGAGTAGAGAAAAACTGGCCAGCATGGGAGCTTCATCGGTAATGGTCCAGATTATTTTTGCTGTGGATGACTTCATATTTATTTGAGTATGTTTGGAAACAAAGGGATAATTTTGTCCGAATGAAGTGGAAGAAAACTGCCGATGTTCAGATATTAGCCCACTGTCAAAAGCATTTTCAAAAAGTAGCGGGAAATAAAAATGTTGCTTACTAGTCTAACTGATCAGCCAACTATTTCAATTCTAAAAGTAATTTGTGTACTGCGGAACTATTTATGCGGTCAACTGCTTTTCGGCTTCCGAAAGCTTTTCTTCCATGCCAAAAATTTCAATTATGTCTCCTATTTGCAAAAGAGTGTTACCCCGTGGAAGGATGATTTGACTGTTGCGCATAATTTTTACCAACACGCAATCTTCCGGAAGATTCAGCTCGCGGATTCTCATGCCGTCAATGGTGGATCCCGGCGGTATTTCCACTTCTCGGTGACAGACAAGTGATTTTTGCTGAAGCTCAGAGTCCTTCAAAGTTCCATTCAGATAATTTTCCAGGAATTCCGATTTTGGTATTTCTGCAAAGATTGTGACTTGATCTCCGGCATGTAAGATGGTTTCCCCTCGTACAATTCGTAACTTCCCACCACGGCGTACAGAAACTATCAGCGCGTCTCCTCCCAGGTGTAATTCCTTAACGCGCTTGCCGACATTTGGTGATTCGGCGCGTAGAGTAACTTCCGTCAATCCGGACTGGTTGAGTTTTCGAATGTTCAGAATTTCAGCATGATGCTGAACCTGTGCTCTTTGACTAACCGCTTTGTTGTAGGCTCTGATGATATCGATTCTGCGCAGAACACCCAGCAAAATATTTTTTCCAGTTTCAGAAACTACCGGAACGCAGCCTTCACCCTGATCTTCCAAATGACGCAAAGCCATCCATACCGGTTCATGCGGACGAATTGTTGCAGGATTGTTGAAGGTCAAAATATCCGCAATCGTTTTAGACTCAAGAGTACCCTTGCTTCGTAGCTGATCCAATTCGTTGATTGTTATCAATCCAACCAGTTCAGTTTCATTTTGAACCACCGGAAGCGCATGGTAGTGAGTGCTGGAAAAAGTGCTCATCAGTTCAACCAAAGGCAAGTCCAAAGGCACAGCCTCAGTTTCACGATTCATCGCGATTTCCGCGGTTACACCCTGCATCAGATCAATCGCCTGTGTGTCCTCTGAAAGTTCTACTCCCCGCCTTTTTAATTTTAATGTGTAAATCGAATCAGGACTCAGATTTTTGGCAACAATTGTACTTAAGACAGTTGAAAGCATCAAAGGCAGAATGATTTGATAATCACCTGTCATTTCAAAAAGAATGAGGATAGCTGTGATCGGTGCGTGTGCTACTCCACCAAAAAACGCGGCCATTCCAACCAGTGCGTATGCACCGGAAGGCGCAACTATTTCGGGAAAAATTGTGTGGGCGATCTGACCAAAAGACGCACCGAGCATGGCGCCCATGAACAATGATGGAGCAAAAATTCCTCCGGAACCTCCGGAACCGAGGGTCAGTGTGGTGGCAACAAGTTTTAGCAGCAATAAGCCGAAAGTGACTTGAAGGGTCAGTTGACTGAACAGAGTGTTTTCGATGGTTTCGTATCCCACTCCAAAAACACGTGGAAATCCGTCAATTTGATATGAGACAATTCCCAGCAAACCGAGTAGGATTCCGCCAAAAAGAGGTTTGGTTGGTTCCGGAATTCGGATTAAATTCCAGATGTCTTCTGAAAAGTAAAGCAACCGGCTGAATCCGACTGCAGCCAAAGCCGCGACAAATCCCATCAATGTGTAAAGCAAAAGTTCCCAAGGGCTCTGCATGGTATATTCCGGGGTTAAAAATGTGCGCGAGTCACCTTCAAAATAATGCGCAATCACATCGGCAGTCACCGCGGAAATTACAACCGCTCCAAAATAAACACTGCCGAAACGCCTTAAAAGGACTTCGAGGGCAAACACGGCTCCCGCAATCGGTGCGTTAAAAGTTGCCGCAATTCCGCCTGCTGCGCCACATGCGACAAGAGTCCGCACACGCTCCTCAGAAAGTTTTAAAGTCTGTCCAACGAATGAGCCTAATGCTGAACCGATTTGAGCGATTGGACCTTCACGTCCGACAGAACCGCCGCTGGCAATACAAACC
>JAESQU010000167.1 GCA_016764995.1 SAR324 cluster bacterium
CGGTAGCTGCCAAACAAGATCACCGCTACTTTTTCCTGCCTTCCGGACTTGTTCCATCAAGTCATCATTGTTCGTAATCGCACCGGTTGTGAAATGTCCTAACGCGGTAATTACCGCACCGGTAAGAGTTGCCAGGTCAATCACTGCGTCAGGCTTAAACTCCTTAACAACATAACTCAAGGCATCTCCAAGAATCAGTCTCCCCTCTGCATCAGTATTTAGAATTTCAACCCGCTTACCGTTGTGCGCTGTAACGATGTCACCCGGACGCTGAGCTTCACCACCAGGAAGATTTTCGGTAGTTGGAATGACTGCGATAATATTTAGTTTTGGATTGACTTGTCCAATGATTTTCATGGCACCCAAAACAGCGGCTGCACCACACATATCAAACTTCATTTCGTCCATATTTTTTCCAGGTTTGAGTGAAATCCCCCCTGAATCAAATGTTACCCCTTTCCCGACAAGAGCAATTGTCTGTGTGGCTTTTTGGTGATTATACTCCAAAACAATAAGTTTTGCCGGTTCCCGTGAACCTTGTGAAACGCCTAGTAACATACCCATACCAAGCTTTTTCATCTCCTTTTCTTCCAAGACAGTGCATTCCATTTTGTGCAGCTTCGCAATTTTTTTGGCCTCCGCAGCTAAATCTTTAGGTTTCAAATCATTTGCCGGTGTATTGCCTAAAGTACGAGCCAAATTTGTTGCATCGGCACGTATTTTTCCATTTTTTATTCCCTTCAAAGAAGACAGTTTTTCAGGATCACAGCAGATTATTTTGATCAATTTAACTTTTGATTTATTATTTTCTTGTTTTTTATATGCATTAAATTCATAAGCACCTAAGCCTAGACCTTCAACCAAAACCTGCCCCACGTCAGTTCCAGATGCCTTTTGGAGAAAGGAAGTTACAACAAATCCGACAGTGTCTGCTTTCAGAGCAGACAGCATTTTTCCTGCTTTACCTGCCGCACGCCGTAGAGTTTCAGCATCAAGTTCCTTTTTGTTACCGACTCCAATCGCCAATAATTGCGGAATTTTTGCATATCCTGAAATCAGGTGCTGGCTTTTATCTTTCTTTCCGCTAAATACTTTTAGCTTTAATGATGCACCAAGTTGCTTTTTTAACTCATCCGGAAGTTCTCTAAGTCCGCATCCATTGAGGTCTGTATCATCTGCGACAAACACCAGCAGTGCATCCAGTTTTTCGTTTTTGAGAGGAATGTTGCTGTATTCTATTTTTAGTTCCATATTTAATATCCTGCTAAGAATAATGATAGAAAAGCCGCCGCCAATTAAACGCTCGGCTTTCAAGTTTTTCAGTAATTTTAAGACTAATTAAACATACCGAGCTTGTACTGTAACAGACAAGGCTTTAGTGTAAAAGGAAGCATGTCTTTAACAAAATTCGTTGGCCCTGCGACTGCTCGACAAAATATATTCTGTATCAATTTCAAGATAGTTGAGGTGATTAAAGGCTGACCTGACGACAACCGCAAAACAAACTAGCATTAAAAAAAGAGTCATAATATTTTTAAACAAACGGTTAGCAATCTATTTTCGTCAACTAGACCAAGTTTAAATTTAAGTTGACATGTTGTACGAGAAACTATAAATTTCGTTGATGAAAAAATACCTTAAATTTATACACGATCCGGCGCCTAAAATCAACTTTTCAGGTTACTAAAAGGATCAGTACCACTTAGATCATAATTTAAAACTAAAGCGGATTTAATCAACTTTATTCTTTTCCCACCCCTTTTTCTAATCCTTGTGATTCATGTTCAGGGCTTCAAAAAAATTTAATTATTTGTTTAGTTCACTGATTTTCCTAGCCCTCTTTTTATTGCAGGGGACTCCTGAACAAGCAATTGCGGAAGAAGATGCACTTGCTTTGTCATACAACTGGATACCACAGTATTACGGAAAACTGGAAGGTAAAACGAAGCTGCTCTACACACGCAGTTTCGCACGCAGTCAGTTACGTTTTGTTGATATTGACCATGATGGAGACGATGACCTTTTTGTTGGAAAAGCAGATGGACGCATCGCTTTTTTTGTAAATCAAGGAAATTCATCGTCTCCACTTTTCAAATTAAAAACAGAAGATTTCGTTGTAATTCATGAAGGTGTGGATGAGCAAAGCAATCCAACCCAGCAAAGAACTATCCTTGATGTCGGAGAAAATGCTGCTCCGGAATTTGTAGACATAGACAATGATGGTGACTTTGATTTATTTATCGGTTCAAAAGATGGGCATATTTTTCATTACGAAAATAGAGGAAACCGGCTCAGTCCGGTTTTTTTCCGGAAGACTCCAATTTACATGGGATTGAAATTCAAAGGCAACAGCGTTCCCCGTTTTGCGGATGTAAATGGTGACCGTGCATTTGATTTATTGGTCGGAACAAGATCCGGTAAAATTCATGTTTATTTTAATTCCGGAATGATAGACGAAGCAGTTTTTTGTCCGGAATTTAATGTTGCGGATCCACCGGATTTACGCTGCAAATATCAACCTGAACTACTTGCTGACATTGCTCCGCAGATTGATGCTGTGCCAGAATTGGTGGATTGGGATCAGGATAATGATTTGGACCTGATTGTTGGCAAATCAAATGGAAAAATAAATTATTATTTGAATAGCGGAGATCGCTTTGCGCCAAAATGGAGTTTAATATCAAAGCATTTTCAGTTTATTGATACCGGCGGCAATGTTGCTCCTACATTCCATGACCTGTATAAAGACAATTTTCCAGAATTATTTTTGGGAACATCTTCTTCGATGGTTATTTATTATGAGAACAACGACGTTCTAATAGATATGTTGCGTAAAATATCTGCCGTTCAATTAGCTAAACTAGATAAGTCCGCTTCATTTCAAAATATCCTCACACAAGCCTGCAATCAATTAAAAGGATTACCGGAATGTCTGACCACTCTTGCTGCTTCATTGGGAGTCCCGGAAGGTTCTAAGCTAGCTGGCATCGAAGAGTTGCACCCCTTTATTTTACGGCCTGATCTCAGTATTGATGCCAATCTGCTGGAAGTTTCTCTTTCCGCAGAAGATGCTGATAATAATAAAGAAAGTGAAGCAAAGTCAGAGGCTCCCGATGATAATGAAAAAGACCCTGAAAACAAAGCAATACAGGCAGATGCTGAAAACGAGGAAGGCGAAACAAAAGCGGAAAATGGAAAAAAAGATGAAAAAATTGAAAAACTTAAATCACAGGGAATCATAACTCGAAATCAACTTTGGTTAGCAAGCCGCAATTTTTTCAAGATAGAGAATCTTGGCGGAAGTGAACGCCATTCCTTCATCACAAGCGGCGACTGGAACAAAGATGGGCGACTCGATATTTTACTTGGCAGTCGTTCCGGAGAGATATTTGCTTTTGAAAATAGAGCAAAGACTGGAACAAACTGGTACCCCGTCAATTTCCCTGCCCTGCAAAAAAACAAAAGAAAATTCAGTACTCCTGTTTTAACAGATATTGATGGCGATGGTGATTTAGACATAATCAGTGGAAATCAGCGTGGTAAATTAGAATGGCTACTCAACCGTGGAACTGATAAAAAACCAAATTGGATTGTCCACGATGTAAATATTTCGCAAATCGATGTCGGTAGTTTCAGCACACCTTTATTGCAGGATATGGACAGAGATGAGGACTTGGACCTGTTGGTTGGTAATAGTAAAGGCTTGATCATTTACTATGAAAACAAAGGCAGCAAAACCGCGCCGCATTTTGTTCTGCGTAACACGCGTATTTCCGGAATTCAAATGAAAGCCAACTCCGCACCTACTTTTTGGAAATGGAACGAAGACGAACACCCTGATCTTGTTGTCGGTGGTAGAGAAGGCTTTTTAAGTCTAGTCAGTCATCTTCCACCTGAAAGATCACCTGCACTGCGTGGATGGACGCTGGAGGCTGAACACTGGCAAAACATAAAAAGCATCGGCTACAGCACACCACATTTTGCTGATTTTGACGGAGACAACAAAACAGATTTAATGTTGGGTGATAAACAAGGCAATCTGCTTTATTGGAAAAATGGTGGTGTATTCAAAACAGAAGAGGCGAAGCAGAAAAATATGCTAGTTCTCTCAGAAAACACATTGGAAGTTGAAGAGGAAAAAGAAGAACAGACTGAGACTAAGATTGACTTTGAAGCGCCTGTTGCCGAACAAGACCCTGTAGAAAATGAACCGATTGATCCAAAATTTGAATTTGTCAGTTCAAAGTACGGAAACCTTGAACTTGGTCGTCGTGCTTTTCCGGCATTTATGGATGTAGATGGTGACAATAATTTGGATTTAGTAGTTGGTAACAAAGCAGGCGAACTGAGATATTACCGACGTGAACAAAACTCAGTTGATGCAAAATGGACTCTGGAAGACAAAAACTTTCTGGGATATCAAGGAGGAAGAAATTCTGCACCCGTTTTTGCGGATTTGGATGGTGATGCAGATTTAGATCTGCTTGTAGGTAATCAACAAGGCAGTATTCTGTATTGGGAAAATAAAGGCAGTTTTGAGATCGCAGAATTCGTCTACAATCCTACACCGTTTATAGGTGTGACAGGCGGAAGAAACTCTGTGCCGGCCGTGCTTGACTTAAATTCCGATGGTCTAAATGATCTTATTGTTGGAAATTTTTTAGGTCAGCTCTACAAATATGTACGGACAGAAAGCAGCGCCGGATTTCGTTTCCGGCTTGAAATAAGGAAATATTTAAACCTGGACGTGGGCCTGGGTTCTGTACCTCAAATTGCAGACCTCAACAATGATCAGTTGCCGGATTTGATTATTGGTTCAGATTCCGGAAAAATAATCAGTTTTCAAATTGATCCGAAAAAGACAGGTTCAATCAGTTGGAAACCTAATCCGGAATATTTTAAAGAACTGAATTTACCTGTTGGCGGCAATCCGGTCTTTGTTGATTTGGATAATGATGGTGATTTGGATTTGATTGTTGGGAGTGAGGCAGGAACCCTGTATTACTTTCGCAACACAGGGCGCTAATCATTTCTGCATGGGGATTGTGGACAGAAAAACAAATGAGTCTTTCATGCCCACCGCTGAAACAAACTACCCAATCAGTTTTAACACAGTCATTGAATTCTGATTTGCCTGTGCCATCATAGAAGTACTTGCTTCCATCATGATTTGATTCCGGGTAAATGTCGCCATTTCCTCAGCCATATCCGCATCACGAATTACTGATTCCGAACTCACTGAATTTTCATGTGCAATCCGGAGGTAATTCAGGTTGCTTTCCAGGTTGTTCTTCTGGAATGCACCCATCGAACCACGACTCGCACTGACTTCTTCAATCGCCTGATCAATAACCCGGATTGCGTCTTGAGCCTGATCCGCGTTCAGCACCAAGATTTCAGATAAGGATTTGAAATTTGATTTATTATTCTCTCCTCGACCCAAATCATCGGTTTTGATGCTTCTCATCGATATTTCCGCATGCTGATCAGAATTTGCTCCAACCTGGAAGGTCAATGAGTTTTGCGAAAAAGTAACCGTACCTGCTTTTCCTCCAGCAGGTGCAGCTTCGCCGCTATAGCGAATCTGGATTCCTTCAGCAGTACCGGAACCGTTGGCACCTGTCAAAATCTGACCTTTACCGATCGATTGCTCACCGTTTATTTCACCGGCAACATCAGTACCATTTGTAACAACTACGTTTGTATTTGCCACATTTGATACAAGTCCGGCAGTATTGCTTGCAACCTGAAAGGTGTGCTCGCTGCCGAACTCCTTGTGTCTGAATGAAATGGCCTGTGGCGCGTTTCCGTCAGTTAATGGAGGATAAGGCCGGATCAGATCCAACGCTAATCCGGCATCATTAATTGCCGTACCCAGATCATTCAGGGTTTGTTCGACTGTTTTTCCTTTTTGTGTTACAAAGTTAACAGTCCTACCACCTTCCGAAACAGTAATTTGCTCTCCGGAATCAATAACCCCTTGAGTTAAAGCTACTGAACCGGTGAGATTTGCACGGCTTGCCGCATGATCGATGCTAATATCATAACCTCCCACACCGGAACTGTGTGCTTCAGTAGTTGCATCGACAAACTCCAGATTAGCTCCGGTAGTTACCCCGTTACCTGCCCGACTTCCGTCTAGCAAATAGTTATGTCCATACTGCGTACTTGTCGCAATACGGTTGATTTGCTGCAGGATGTTATTTATTTCACTTTGATCCGCCTGGAGCATATTCGGATCATTGACACCTTCGTTGCCTGCATGAACAGCCAACTGACGTGCCTGAATCAAAGCGCTACTGACTTCGTTCAAAGCGCCTTCTGCGGTTTGCAGCAGGGAAACAGCCATCTCGGAATTATCAATGGCCTGAGTTAGTCCTGCAGTTTGCGCACGCAGATTCTCTGAAATCTGCAGTTGCGCCGGACTATCTGCAGCACGGTTTATTTTTAAACCAGAAGATAGTTTCTCCATGGTTCTTGCTTGAGCGTCGGCATTTCTTATGACGTTCCTGTGAGCGTTTATTGCGCTCATATTATGATTTACTCGCAAAGACATAATGTCCTCCTTTGTTGCGTGTTAAACAACCCTCACTGCATGTGAGAGTTTATTGATTCCCTCGAAACCGCATCCATGCACGTATCGCGGGCTTCCTCATCAGTAACAATGAGGTATTAAAAGCTGATAATGAACATTCATCATTCAGCTGATTAAAAGCTTTTAAAAAGCTCTTAATTTCTATTTAATTTTCAGAATTCTATCCATCTTCTAATTTCTTTTTTCATGAATCTTTCTCGTGTAAAAGAACAAACTTTTAAGAGAATGAATCTTTTTTGTCAAAATCTATTTCCCGTTTTCAATTTCACTTCTCCCTTTCAAATAATTATTGAATGAAAGAGAGATTTTTTGTTTTCAACTTAACTGCACTCTGGCGCAGCAATTTATTTCAATTAGTATCTCGTCAGTTACAAGACTTGCGATTGTCAGTTCATAAAACTGCCAAAATACTTAAAACACAGGACAAAATAAAAGCTTTGCCCTCTGTCTTAAATATTTTCTTCTTGTTAAAACAGAATTAAATTAAGTGCATATTTTCCAGACCGCAACTTGTACGAATAGTCCGGAGGTACATTAAGCTAAAAGAAAGGCTCTCCAAGAGATTCTCCTGGAAAGCCTTTTCTTAAAGAAACAAATCAACTAGACTTAACCCAATAACTTCAGGACTGTCATCGAGCTCTGATTTGCCTGTGCCAGCATGGCGGTACTTGCTTCCATCATGATTTGATCACGGGTGAATGATGCCATTTCTGCAGCCATATCCGCGTCACGAACTACTGATTCAGAACTTACAGCATTTTCATGAGCAATCCTCAGGTAGTTCAGGTTGCTTTCCAGGTTGTTTTTCTGGTAGGCACCCATTTCACCACGGTTGGCACTGACTTCCTCAATTGCTTTGTCAATGATCCGAATGGCGTCTTGAGCCTCTTCGGCGCTTAGCATTTTGACATCTGAAAGAGATTTGAAATTAGAATTATTTAATTCTCCTCTGCCTAAATCGGATGTTTTAATACTCCGTAATGAAATTTCTGAGAACTGGTTTGCATTTGCGCCAACCTGGAATGTCAACGAGTTTTGAGAAAAAGTTAGCGTACCTGCTTGTCCACCAACCGGTATTGATTCTCCGGTGTAGCGGACACGAAGACCCTCCGTTGTTCCGGCGCCTATAGCTCCAGTCAATATCTGACCTTTGCCGTATGTTTCCTCACCGCCAATTACACCGCTAACATCCAAACCGTTTTCTACAGAGACACTCACATTTGAGACGTTTGAAACTAGTCCGGCTGTATTGCTCGCAACCTGGAAGGTATGTTCACTACCAAATTCCTTGTGTCTGAAAGATATGATTTGAGGAGCATTTCCATCTGTCAAAGGTGGATATGGCCGGATCAATTCCAGATCTAATCCGGCATCGTTAATTGCAGAATCCAGATCATTCAGAGTCAGTTCAACAGATTTACCTTTTTCAGTTAGTAAATTAACAGTCTTACCACCTTCGGAAACAGTAATTTGCTCTCCTGAATCAATTATTCCTTGAGTCAAAGCGACTGTACCGCTATGAATGGATCGGGTTGCGGCTTGCTGAATATTCACCGCATAACCACCTGCTCCGGATGAGTTAGCTTTAACTCCGGCATCAATGAATTCCAAATTGTCTCCGGTAGTAACTCCATTACCAGCACGACTTCCATCAAGTAAATAGTTATGTCCATACTGCGTGCTCGTGGCAATACGATTGATTTGCTCTAAAACATTGTCAAATTCTGCCTGATCAGCCTGGAGCATATTCGGGTCATTCACACCCTCATTACCCGCGTGAACAGCCAACTGACGTGCCTGAATCAGCGCACGACTGACTTCATCCAGGGCGCCTTCTGCTGTTTGCAGGAGAGAAACTGCCATCTCGGAATTGTCAATTGCCTGACTCAAACCGGCAGTTTGTGCACGAAGATTCTCTGATATCTGCAACTGCGCAGGACTATCGGCGGCACGATTAATTTTTAAACCTGAAGATAGTTTCTCCATGGTTTTTGCTTGAGCGTTGGAATTATTCACAACGCTCCGGTGAGTGTTTATCGCACTCATATTATGATTTACTCTTAAAGACATAGTGTCCTCCTTGATACATGTTTAATGATATTCACCAGTAGTGAAAATCGATTTAGATCTAAGAAACCATACTTCCATGTATTTCCTCTTAGGCAACCTCGTTTGTTAGGACGAGGAGTTTTAAGCTGATGGAGACCATTCCCCATACAACCGATTAAAAAGCAAAATAAGCTTTAAAAACAGAATCTCTATTTCACGACAACAATATTTAAAATTAGATTTCAATTAGTTGTCATCCAATATTTTTACTTAACTGGATTTCCAGTCCAGATTTCTCTCTTGGTTATGATTGTTTTTTAGTTTTAACAATCAATACTCAAGAAACAGAACACAGCTTCTTTTGTGTTCTCTGTCTTGAATATTTTTCAGCAATTGATTTGCCTCACCCTTGGCTACCTAATTTCCAACTGACTCAGGAAATGACGGGACATATTGTTTTCTCAACACATCCCATCGTTTGTTCTGTCAGAACAGAAAAAATCCGTTTAACCTAAAAGCTTCAAGATGTTCATTGGCATTTGATTTGCCTGAGCCAACATTGCTGTACTGGATTCCATCATAATTTGATTCCTGGTGAATCTTGTCATCTCTTCCGCCATATCCGCGTCTCTAATGACTGATTCAGAGTTGATCACATTCTCATGCGCAATCCGCAAGAAATTCAGGTTGCTCTCCAGAGTATTCCTTTGAAAAGCCCCCATATAGCCTCGATTGGCGGCAACTTCCTTAATTGCCCGGTCAATAATTTGAATTGAATCCTGGGCGCCTTTAGCATCGAGCAAATTGATTTCAGCAAATGAACGAAATCCGGAATCATTAGCCACACCATTGCCTAATAAATTGGATTTAACGCTCTTAAAAGAAACTCTTGCGGTTTGATTAGCGTTTCCACCAATTTGAAATGTCAGTGAATTCTGCGTGAAAGTTACAGTTCCGGCTCGCTGTCCCTGAGGCGGTGCATTTTCACCACTGTAGCGAATGGCAATTCCATCCGCCTTACTACGATAACCGCCTGCTCCAGTGAGAACCTGTCCTTTTCCAACTGTTTCTTCTCCGGCTATCTCACCAGCGATGTCAACTCCGTTTTGTACTTTTAGAGAAACATTCGCTACTTGAGAGAGCAACCCCCCGGTGTTACTTGAAACCTGAAATGAAGGTTGACTGCCGAATTTTTTATTTCTAATTGTCAATATTTGTGGCGCGTGACTATCAGTTACAGAAGAATCCGGTCGAACCAATTCAATGTCAATTCCTGCTGCCTGGATAGCGCTCGTCAACTGGTTCAAAGTTTGCTCAACCGAGGTTCCGGCAATTGTTTTGAAGTTAACAGCACGACCGCTTTCTACAATCGTGATTTGTTCTTCCGAGTCAATAATCTTTTGAGTCAGGGCAATTGTTC
>JAESQU010000168.1 GCA_016764995.1 SAR324 cluster bacterium
GCACTAGCACCACAAAAACGACACCCACTAATACAGCACCAATTTATCTGACGAGCATTAGCAGCAGTCTTACAGCCAGTGAATATGACACTAAATTTAAGGCAGGAATAGCTGCAGCAATTTCATATTTTGGCAGTATTACCGGTGTGCATATTTACATCTATGACCAGAATGGTGTTGAAGCAGTAGCAAAAGATTATTGTGAAAAAAGGATTAGCTACACGACCGTCACAATGACTTACGACGAATGCTACGCATATGAACTTTCAGCTTCAAATGAAAATGGTGTTAAGTCAACAGTTGATGCTTCAAACTCATCCAACAATTTTAATGCGGCAGTGAATGGTAGCGAAAATAGTTTTTATCCAATGTTTTTTGGCTTGAGTGATACTCCGACTCCAACTGCCACCTATTTGGCGACATTTGCAATTCATGAATATGCACATGTTTTTCAACTTGATAATACAGTTGCTCTTGAGTTACCATATACAAGATGGATTAGTGAAGGCTATGCACAACATATCGCCGAGATAATCGGCTCCCAAAAAGGTTATTTGACATTTAAAACGGAAATGGAATCCTCATTTTCCTCTATTAGAGAATTGACGGATAACAGCACGCTCTTTACAGAATTACCTTACAAGACTGGATCCTGGGCGATTGCCTATTTAATCAACAAAGTGAACACTTCAAAATCATGTACTTCCAATTGTGTTGATGGACTTGATGCAATGAAAACATTCTTTAAAACAGCAGGTGCAAGTGGTGATTCAGCGACCAGCTTTCTGTCAACCTTCGGGTTGTCACAAACTGCGCTTGAGACTGAAACAAGTGCGTTTTTACTGGCCATGGATTATTCTGCGGGCAGTTCAACTGAGGCAAGTGCCTGGCTGACAACATTTTATGATTCGCTTCCGGCAAGTTTGTAACTAAATTCTTGCTATAATCTATCATGTTAGAAGTACGCTTTAATCTTTAATTATAAGTCTTACATTTGTGTGTTAAATTTTTGAATGCGGATAGGTCACTTTGTTGTCATACCACCGTGTGCTCCCCGTGAATTTAAGAGTTATTTTTTGATTGATAATTGAGGGTCGCAAAAACCAATAACATAAGTGAGAGCACTGTCAGCAGATAAAGAGGAATCACTTCTAAACCGTAAAATTTAGCTAGGACACCCGCCAGCGAAGGCACGATTGTAACTCCAAAACCCGCAGCCGCCATCTGCATCCCAATCGTATTTGCTTGATGAATCCGGCCGACCCGACTTGCTGTACTGGAAACCAGTCCGGGGAAGATCGGAGCAATTGCAAAGCCCGCCACTCCAATTCCTAGAATTGACGTCAATTGTCCGGAATTTGTCAGCAATAATCCAATTCCTATAAGTGCTAAGGATACACTGAGATAAATTAGTTTACTATCAGCTATTCTTCTAGCGTACAAACCCGCTATTATACGTCCGACTGTAAACATTCCCCAATAACTTCCGGTTACATATCCCGCAACTTCTGGAGCAACTCCACGAGATTCAGTCAACAGTAAATAAGTCCACATGCCCAAACCTAATTCAACACCAGTATAAAGAAAAAAGGTCAGCATACTCAACTGAGCCGGAATTGTTTTCAACGTCTCGAAGAGAGTCGCGTCGGTCTCTGCATGATGTTCTTCACTACTGTTTACAGTAATTCCGAACCACATGCTTTTTGTTGCAAAAAATACCGCGGCAAGAATTGCTATTGCAATGGAAACAACAAGATATCCACTTTGCCAACGTGAAGTCATGCTGATTCCGAGCGTCATTATCACCGGTCCTGAAGTGATTCCTACGCCAAAACTCGCGTGTAACCACTGCATCATCCGACTGCTGTGGTATTTTGCGACATAGGTGTTGATACCAGCATCAATAGCACCTGCGCCCAACCCACTAATCACGGAAAACATCACGAAAATCCACCAGGAACTGGTATGTGCATAAACAAATAAACTTCCGGCCGTGGCTGCGCAACTCAGGCTCAACAGCTTCCCGATCCCTAAACGTCGCATCAGCACACCACTCAAAAAACTGGATAGAATGTAACCGCTTGTCCCAAGGATGAGGATGATTCCCAAGGCATCGACTGGTAAATCAAAATAGTCGCGAATTCCGGGCCAGGCCACACCCAGGAGGCCATCAGGCAAACCTAATGAGATGAAGGCAATAAACGAAATGATAATTAATCCCATGGATTTTAGTCTGATTTTGTCTGTGTTTTAAAGAATTTTATTGTTAATTTAATTGGGGATTATAGTTGCTGAATTTTCGATTCTTCTCATTTGACATTCCTGGGGAAGTACAGCAAAGATCCACAATCCAGGGGAAATACCACAAATCTTGTACATGACTTGGTCGGGATCATGAAATTGGAACAAGTCCAGAACGATAAAAATAAAACTATTTTCTGTAAGTCCTATATCAACTGGAGGATATTCTGATAAAAGTGATTTGATTTCTTAAGCTTAAAAACAGTATTGTTCGATATTTTGCTGGAATTATTATTCAATAATTTTTTTCCGGATAAATTCCCTTTTTACAAAACTCAAATTATTTTATTTTCAAGATATTCTTCAGCCTTCATTGTCGTTTCGTAAAGCCCAACATCCTCTCCCTCATGTTTGTTTATTCCAACATACTCTAGGCTCGCATCTTCATATCGTTTGAATTTGTAAACTGCATCATTCATTAGGGTGCTATTAAAAACATTCAAACTAACCAATAACTCAAAATCATCAACACCAAGTCCGGTTACTTTTTTGAAAAGTCCAGGTTCTAGTTGAGTTACAACATCTTTTAAACTTCGTTCCCGATAATCGGTTAAGTACATGAAAATAGGAATTCTGGTGGCAAATTTTATCAATTTTTCCTGTATCTGCTTTCTCAGGTTTTTGTATTTTTTTTCTTCCTCAGAAAGTTCTTTTCTCTCTTTTTTGGACATTCCTGTTGGTAAAGCCTACTTTCAATAAACCTTCACGGTTGGCGGTTTCGAGAATTTTATAGGCATAAATAGTTGGCTTTGCCTCCGGTCTTTGTGGAAAAAATTCTTGACTCATTCTTCCAACTCCAATAAACGATAAAACTCATTGAGTTTATTTCGTAACAACTCTTTTGGGATTAGCGCTGTCTCATATTTTGCAATAACAGCCGGACTTAAACTTCTGCTGAGCGCATATTCTACAACTTCGTCATTTTTTTGCCGACACAATAAAACTCCAATACTGGGGTTTTCATGTCCTTTTTTGATGTCCCGATCAAGTGCTTCAAGATAAAATTCAAGTTGTCCCAAGTAAGAAGGAGAAAATTCATCAATCTTAAGTTCAAAGGCAACTAAGCACTGTAAACTTCTATGATAAAAAAGCAGGTCTATACTGAAGTCCTTGCTACCCACTTGCACCTTGTACTCCTGTCCTATAAAACAAAAATCTCTACCAATCTCCACAATAAAATCCTTTAAGTTGGCTACCAGTGCCTGTTGTAAATCTTTTTCTCTGTGGGAAGCACCTAAACCTAAAAACTCCAAAGAGTAAACATCTTTAAAGACGCTGTTAGTATCTTGTGGTAATTGTCTCATCACTGCTGAGAGTTTTTTGTTTGACAACATTATTCTTTCATAACAACCACTTTTGATCTGCTTGTCCAGTTCCCTTGAAGAATATTTTTCTTTGCTCGCTAGATTGATATAAAATTCTCGTTCTTCGTCACTTTTTGCTGCTGACAATATCAACAGATTATTTGTCCAAGTCAATTGTGTCAGCAGTGCTGAGAGTTTTTGATTGTTTTGATATGTTTCGAAGAATTGTTTCATTCTCCATAAATTCTTATCACTAAATCCTTTGATATGGGGTTCTTTTTCCTTAATGAATTCAGTTAACTCTTTAACAACACCTCTGCCCCAACTATTCTTATCAACCTGTTGAGAAATATATTTTCCAATATTCCAATACAACTCAACCAAAATAGCATTTACCTGAGTAAATGCTTTCTGCTTGGAAAGTTGAATTTGATCTAAAATATTTCCAAATTCATCTTCACGATTTTTTTGGATATTCTTAGCCATTTTCCAGTTCCATCGGGCGGATTTTAGATTTAATAAAGACTATTTCTTCATCTGATAGCTGATACAGTTTGTACAACTGCTCGTCTGTCCAATTGGCGGTCATATCCAATAGTGGAACGAACGCATAGGAATCCTTTGTAATATGATGCGAGTACATGAATTGTGCAACAAGAAATCGAAATTAACCTGTGAGCTCTACCCAATATCCCCCTTTAATGCACCAATTCTCTTGAGGCGCCCGTGTGCTTTTAGAGTTTGAAAATCCCGTTTAATAGTTTTCTCATTAACCCCATATTTTTTTGCTAATTGTTTTAGCGTACTTTTCGGATTTATGCAGATTTCATCCAATATATCATCCAATCTTTTGGGGACATTTATAGGGACATTTTCAATTGAATCCAAAATGCTGTCAAACATAAATTCTATGAAAATATTACTTTGTTTCCAAATTAAGAAAATAGTTGAGGTGCCTGGCGTAAATACTCAGCTGGTGAAATCACTGTTTGCCCCAAACAAAGTTCTTTAGGAAAATGGACATGATTGCCTGTAATCAAAAAATCAGCTTGTGCAGATCTGGCTACTTCAAGGAAAGGGAGATCATCGGGATCAGGCAGTTGGGCTGAAATGTGGTTTGCAGAAATTTGCTTACCACTGAGTATAATTGCGTCAAGCAATTGAGTAACAAGCTTCGGGGGGAAATGGAATTTGGGACGAGAAAGGACTTCCTGATATTCTGCCATAATCCGTTTATCCCAACAGATAATTATATCAGGGAAGGCGATGTGCTGTAAAATCAAACCTGGCGGTCCACTTTGATTCAATAGACCGGATACCAGCACATTGGTATCCAACACCAGTTTCATAAACGCCTTTGTTGCCGGACGGTCTGGATCTCAGATTCGATTTCAACGGCAGAAATATTCTGTGTCCCTTTTGCTACTGATCCGGCTTGGAGTGCTCGCACCGCATCCGCGACATCTAAACGAGCTTGTACCTGTTCAGGATTCAAGCAGATTTCAAATAAACGGGACATTTTTTTTTGTTGTTCAGCAGGCGCGCTCAAATATGCTAGAGCTACTTCAGACGTAACTTCAACTGTAATTGTTTCTTTGCTCATAAGAACCTCGTTCTCGAATATGGCTAAACAAAGCGTATATTCTATCAATAATAAAAAGGAAATTCAACTTGTATAAAAAGATCGAAGAGACAAGCTAAGCAGCTTTTGAGATCTTTATAATTTACGTGCCGAGGTTTAAAAAATTCGGTCGTTCAATTTTTGGATTTGACGCAGACTCAAGCCCATCAGGATCAGTAGCATCGCCTGGACTTCACCGTCACGGAA
>JAESQU010000012.1 GCA_016764995.1 SAR324 cluster bacterium
AAGGGGCTTAGAACGGTCGCTAATCGTCTTGAAATCTTTGGGTTAAGGCGAAATTCTTGAGAAAAAACCGATTTTCTCGTAAATTAGCGCAAGCAATTGTCCTATGATTAGCTGATACTAGTGCCGTTTCCATTTAGACAGTTTCGTATTTTTCAACATGTTTACGATGCTTTTTTCTTTTTATGATTCCGCTGATGATCTTTCCAATCTTCTATACTAATCTCACGAGAGCGATTACGCCAATTGAGGTAACCTTCAATCGCTGCCTGCAGTTCTTCATGGCTGCGATAGTCCGTGTTATCCAGAGCGAATTTCCTCAAGGCCGTAAAGTGGGATTCAATTCGGTTCAACCACGATGCCGCCGTTGGCGTCCAGTAAAATTTGATCTTGTGTGTGGCCGCATAGAACAGCACTTCTTTTTTCAAGTGGAAAGAGGCATTATCCAATATGATGTGCAAGACTTCGTTGTTACGATAACACCGGCGCAGCCACTTAAGGAATGGCAGAAACGTGGTCCAATTTTTACGTTTTGCAAATTGGCCCACCAGTGTGTCTCGTTCGAGGTCATACGCGCCAAACATATGGCGAACGCCACCCGTACGACTGTAAGTGGCCCGCAACCGATCGACATGGCCGGTGCGGGCATAATGTTTCCCATGACGGGGCAAAAGATTCAGGGGACCAAATTCGTCGATGGAAAGACGTCGTCCGCCTTGGGGCCGCTTGGCGTAAAGACGTCGAAGTTTACGGTATTTGGGCCAAAACGCCGGATCGGTGGAATCCTTCCAGGTCTTGGTGTGCCGCCACTTCACCTTATTTCTACGCAATATGTGCCGCAGCCATTCCAACGAAATCCCCTCGATGATCTTCTGTGCAATCAGATACTCCCGCAGTTTCGGCAGCGACCAAACGCCCATGCCAATCAGTTCCTTGGGGGGCGAAAGGGCCACTTCACAAATTTGTTCAATCTGATCCGCTATAAACTTTCGGGGACCCGCACAACCACAGTAATAGGGATACCACGTGATCGCGTCGATTCCTCCTTGATTAAATCGGTGAATGATCTGGCGAACCCAGGTGGGGGTACAGTCGCACCGTTCGGCAATCTGGCGATTGGTCAAACCGCCACACGAGAGCAGAATCACTCGCGCATGACGGCTATTGACAGCGTTGGACAATTGTCGTTTCATACCCTTGAGTTTTTGGCCTTCCCAAGGCCTCAGCTTCCGTGCGCTAACCTTGTGCATGGTTTGTTCTCCACTAAAGTGCCGGCTGTTCCATCAGCCGTAGTGGAGAACTTATATATACTGCCTGTCGTCCTGGCGCAAATCCTTTATTTGAAAATAATTATAACCGTTATCGTCAACACGAAACGCTCTTACTGGAAACGGCACTAGTTAGTTCCTGTTGCGAAAAGGCGTAAATATTCGGTTTTGTTTTTGCCCATTTTATACGCCGTTATTTTGATCTCAAATTTGAACTCATGCTATCCGCTCACGTCATTTCAGCTCCAGAGTCGCAAATTTTGACGTACCTTCCACCGCATTCATGGAACCCTCCTAACTATTTTGTTTTTTTCTTACAATCGGGTTAACAAAACCAGGTTGTGGCACAACACCGCGAAGCCCACGCTGGCGGCATAATTCTTAAATCCCTTGAAAAAGCACTTTCCCAGCTTGAAAGCACGTTTTAAGACCGAGATGCTGCCTTCTGAGCCAGCGCGGAAACGCTGGCCATCGACAAACGCCTCGGTGGTTTCCCGTTCGTATTCGGCTTGATTCCTCCGGCCCTTTTTAGAGATCGAAACCACAGGAATTATTTCTTCCAGAGAATTAATCTGCTTCATGCTTTCATAAAAACCTTTGTCCGTACTCAACACGTCCGGATAATCACCAAACAGGTCCTTGTGGGCTTCAATCGCCGGGACCAGAAGTTCTTTATCCTCGATCCGTTTTTCCATAACCTTATAATGATGAATATACTTTTCTCCGGTTTGTGCGATCAGAATCTTATGGCCAAATTCGATCGGTTTGCCGGCCTTGCCGCGAACAATAAGCTCAGTATGCTCTTCAAACAGACGATACAACTTTTCATCTGGAGGCACCTGTTCGCCCTGAATGATGCGCCGGTCAGCCTGTTCGACGATCCTCTCCACCAGCGGCAGATAATGGCTCAATTCCGGAACATCGTAACCCGCCGCAAAGGCCTTCTTGCAAACTTGCTGGCCCACACGGTGAATCCAGCGAACTCGATTGATCAGGGTGGTATAGTTCCTTTTAATCTCTCGTTGCGTCTCTTTACTTTTGCTTGAGGCATTACGAGCAATGAAGGTAGCCAGTTTTTTGACTTTTTTGTCGTGGAAACGATGCCGTAAGTCCAATTGCGGCAATTCGTTCTGAATAGTACTGACCAGACGCGCCAGGGTGCGAAAACTGTCCCACAATAACGAGGAATCTGTCGGGTAATGAATATTGGTCTCATAGACCGTCGTATCCATCCGCTGCTTTTCGCGGCTGATCATTTCTTCGGTAATGGCATAGCCGGTCAGAATAGCATTCATGGTATCGATCGTTGTCGCACCCAAGGCACTGTATGCCCTATTCAGGAAGGTGAAATCCATCGTCGACTTGACGCCCAGCCGAACAAAATGTTGTAAAAACTCACTATTGTCGATCAAGACGATGGTATTGCGATAACTTTTGCCTTCGATAAACAGGACGATCAAGGCTCGCAATAACTGCTCGGACGTATAGCCCTCCCGGCCCGCATCGGACGTGGACAGCAATTGAACCCAATCCTGATGGGCCTGCACTAACAGATCGGGGTTATCGTCCAGAATCATGGACAGAACGCCATATTTTTCTCGATAGTCATTCACAATTTTTAGTCTTGACTCGCCAGCGAAATTCAAGTAACGTTCATTAGACATTTGGGTTCTCATAAGTCTGTTCCTTTCGTGTTTTATGATAATGACATCGTAAAGGTAACAGACTTTTTTAACAGAAAACTTCGCCGGTCAACGCATTTGTTCTTCCGCAACAGGAACTAGATAGCTGTACGCAACGGGCGGTAGTCCTTGAAATACAAATCTTCA
>JAESQU010000169.1 GCA_016764995.1 SAR324 cluster bacterium
AAGAGGTGCTCACTTCCAGTTGTTATTATTGTTTTTTTTGCGGTTGTTGTAACAGCGACGATTACGAGTTGTTCAAATGGAATCATTTACGATCAGACAAAATCACATCATGGCAAGAACAGCTTTAAATCCAGCGTTGATGCAACTTTTTTTCAATGGCTTTCGATGCGTTTTCGGGAAGGAGCTCTTCCGACAATTGATTCAAATGATATTGAAAATATTTTAGGAAAAACTGATATTGAACTAATAAACGCTCCTGCCGACATACCTCGCGCAACTTGGATCGGTCATGCAACCGTTTTGGTACAATATCAAGGAGTTAATTTTTTAACTGATCCGCATTTAACGGATTATCCGTCTCCATTTGATTGGGGATCAAAGCGTTTCACGCCGCCCGCGCTTTCATTTGAGGAAATGCCGGAGCTTGATTTTATCGTGATTTCGCACAACCATTACGATCATTTGGACCACCGAACGGTGGACATGTTCGGGAATTCGGTTACCTGGTTTGTGCCTTTGGGCTTGAAGGCTTGGTTTTTGGAACGTGGGATTGTGTCTGAAAAAGTGATTGAACTGGATTGGTGGGAATCTAGTCAATTTTCAAATGCAGTGAAGATAACTTTTACGCCCAGCATTCACTGGTCAAGACGCACACCGTGGAACACCAACAAGAGTTTGTGGGGTTCATGGGCTATAAGAATTGGTGATTTTAATTCCTGGTTTGCAGGCGACACCGGTTATGACAAAAAATTATTCAAGCAAATCGGTCAAAAATTAGGTCCGTTTGAATTGGCAATGATTCCGATTGGTGCTTACGGACCACGATATTTTATGTTACCACAGCATCTTGATCCCGGACAAGCAGCCGTTGTACACAAGGAAATTCGTGCGCAACAATCAATGCCGATTCATTGGGGAACTTTTCAACTGACACATGAACCATTTATGGAGCCTCCGGAGTTGCTGAGCAAAGCCATAAAACAATCCGGAATTCCGGGCAGTCAATTCAGAGTACTAAAAATTGGAGAAACTTTGGAAATAGTGAAAAATAAATAAACCGCATCATGTTATTCTCCATACATTTCCGTAATTAAAAACCGGAGGCGGGAGGCATCATCGGTTGAAAGTTCATCGATTTTTTTCTTAAAACGGACTTTGCTGAGTGTTCGGATTTGATCGACTGCGATTTCAGAAATCTTTCCGGCACAGTTTGTTTGGAAACGATGTCGCCATTTTGGATGTAATTTTGAAGTCAGGGGACAAACCACGAGTGTTTCGGAGTGCCGATTCATTGCATCGTGGCTAACAACAACAACGGGACGAGTTTTACGCAGTTCGCTTCCTTTTGTGGGATTAAGGTCTGCAAAATAAATTTCGTAACGCTTAATCGTCAAATTCGTCATGTTCTATTCCATCGAGAAGAGTGTAGTCAAAACCGTTCCAGTTTTCTTGCTCCTCAGCCATTTGCTTATAACTCGATTCCCAAGAAAGTTTGGAGTCGTCCTTGCTTCTGAGCAGGATTCCTTCTGGGGTTTCCTCCAGAATCAGGGGATTAGAGATTGCGTATTTTTGCAACAGCGGTTTCGGCAGGCGAACGCCTTTGGAATTGCCGATTGAAACCAGTTTGATTTCTTGTACTGAATTTTGAGTATCCATAGTCGTCTCTTTTGAAAATTATCAAAATATTGTAATTACGGTAATTACTTTTTAAATTTAAGTCAAACTAAAATTTATTTTGAAAAATTATGAATTCCCGCATTTTAATCATCGATGACGATGAAAAACTGAATCGACTGCTGACCGACTACCTCGGTAAAATGGGATTTGAAGTTTTGACAGCAACACTGCCAAGTCAAGGTTTAGAAAAGCTGGAGCGTGAAGTTCCGGACTTGGTTATTTTGGACGTGATGCTGCCGGAAATGGACGGCTTTGAGGTTTGCCGTACAATTCGGCAATCCAGCACAGTTCCTGTGATCATGCTGACCGCACGTGGTGAAGTTATGGATCGCGTGGTAGGACTCGAACTTGGCGCGGATGATTATCTGCCCAAACCCTTTGAACCACGTGAACTGGTGGCACGGATCCAGTCTGTTTTGCGAAGGGTGCAGGCAAAAAGCAATTCCGGTGTGAAAAAAATTGGCAGCCTCAGTATTGATTTCCACAAACTTGAAGTAACGGTTGACGACAAACCTGCCGGTTTAACTTCCTCCGAATTTGAATGTCTTGCGCTACTGGTGAAAAATTCGGGCAAAGTTTTGAATCGTGATCAAATCATTGAGCAACTTCGCGGCATCGAATGGGATGCCTTCAATCGTTCAGTTGACATTACCATGAGCCGTTTACGTCAGAAATTGGGAGATGATCCAAAAAATCCACGTTTCATCAAAACAATTTGGGGTACAGGATATTTGTTTATCGGAGGTGAAAATGCAGTTTAAGTGGTTGAAACGACCCTTTCAATCCGTTTTTACAAAACTGATTACGGTAATGCTGATTTCAGGTAGTTTGTTGGTAATTGGAATATTTTCAATCAGTTGGCATGGTTTCCGGGAAAATCAGAGGAATTTTTTCAGTAATAATTTAGGACAATATGGAACTTATCTTGTCAGAGATTTAGAGGAAAATCTAAATTTGGAACATGCCCGTGAATTGTCGGAGCGCTTGTTTTTGATAATTCGATTTGAAGGTCAAAATGATTCATGGCAAACCGCTCCTGGGATTCCACCTTTGGAAAAAGTACGCTTCCGAAAATGGAATAATAAGGCTAACGATTCTTCCCAAGTTATTACACAATCACAGCGCGCAACCGCTCCAAATGTGCGTTTTGGACGATATCACAGGCAAGGTGTGGTGACGGTTGATACAAAAAATGGACGTTTCATTTTTGCGGAAATTGTCGATGACTGGCACGGGATCCGTTTTGCTCTTCCTTGGATTTTTGCTGTTTTGGGATTGGTGGGCCTTGTTTTAACAGGAACGTGGTTGACTCTGCGCTGGATAATGAAACCGATAAACTGGCTTTCAGAAGGAGTGTCTGCATTGGGAGAAGGAAATTTAGAATATCGGTTGCCAGAAAAACGCGGGGACGAACTGGGAAATTTGGCTCGAGCCTTCAATCGCATGTCTGAAAGGCTTCGTGAAATGCTAACTGCGCGCGAGCAACTTTTGCTTGATGTGAGTCATGAATTGCGTTCACCTTTGACACGCATGAAAGTCGCGCTTGAATTCATTCCGGAAAATTCATCACGTGACAGTTTACAGAGTGATGTACAGGACATGGAGCAGATGGTGACAGAAATTCTGGAAACAGCGCGGCTGAAAAGCGAATATGGAAAACTTGACCGACAGCCGACCGATTTAGCCCAACTGATTCAAGAAGCGTGCTTGCCCTTTGAAAAAAAGGCGCCGGGAATTAAATTTGAAAATGCTGTCGAAAAAAGCAGGGCACAAGTAGATGCGGGACAAATAAAGACTGTCTTAAAAAATTTACTGGCCAATGCACTAAAATATTCTATGCCTGAAAATGATCCGGTAAAAATTCGTTTAAGCAGAAATGACTCCGGAATGCAGATTGAAATTCAGGATCATGGCTTGGGAATTCCGCAGGAAGAAATGGATTTGATTTTTGAACCTTTCTATCGAATTGACAAGTCGCGCAATAAAAACACAGGTGGTTACGGACTTGGACTAAGTTTGTGTAAAACAATTATCGAAGCACACGGTGGGACAATATCGGTGCAAAGCAACATGGGAGAAGGTGTAAAGTTTTCTTTACTGTTACCAGATTCTTCTTCAACTATTTGAATAAATTAAATATATGTGGAAAAAAATCTTTAATCTAAAATTTTGGCTGCCCGTTCTAGTTCTCGGTTTAGGAGCAGGGATCACCTTTGCACTCTTAAAAAACAAACCAACCGCACACAAGAAACCAAACATCCAACGCGGAACTTTGGTGGAAGTTATGGAAGCAACCTTGTCCAATCCGCAAATTGTGATACGCACTCACGGACGTGTTCGCGCCGCTCAAAAGGTGGTATTAAGCGCACGAACCGGCGGAGAAGTGATTTGGATTAGTCCTAATTTAAACGAGGGACGCTTTTTTGAAAAAGATGAAGTGCTGTTAAGCATTGGCATTCGACAGTCACAATCACGTTTGAAAGCACCGTTCAATGGTGTAGTACAGGTTAAAAATGTAGACTTGGGACAATACGTAAATCCCGGCACACAGTTGGCGACTTTGCTGGGCAGCGATCATGCTGAAATTGTAATCGATTTGCCGATGGGACGTCTGGATTGGCTGCCGCGACAATTGCCTCCGGAACAGAATATTGGAGCGGTATCTGGGGGAAATCAATATCAAATTCCGGCAGAGGTTTCTTTGGCCGGAATGAATTCCGCGTCTGTTTGGCCTGTCATGGTAAAACGACATTTGCTTGAACTTACACCACGCGGAATGATGGTCCAACTTATTGCTGAAGCCAAGGATCCGTTCCGATTGAAAAATCTGTATGAGACGCAAAAAAATGAAAATTTCGGAAGTGCAGTTGTGCAAATAAGAAATCTGGGAAGCGTAAAAACGGAAATTCCGGACAAACCACAATTTTCAAATATTCCGCTTTTTGTGGGAGCATTTGTCGATGTACGAATTCCGGGGAGGCAACTTGAAAATGTGTTCAAAGTTCCTGCACAAGCACTGCGTGATCGCGATACCATTTGGATTGTCTCTGAAAAACTGGATCCGGACTCCGTAACAGGAGCGCTTGAACTTCAAGTACGACGAGTCCAAATTGCTCATCTTGATCAAGATAATGTCTTCATCTCCAAAGGAATAAAACCTGGAGAACGAATTATTATATCACCCATCAAGGGCGCTGCGAATGGACTTAAAATCCGGATTGTAGGAAATTCTAAAAAATCCGGAAAGCAAATTATCGGCGGAAATAAAAAGAAATGGCAAGGTCACGAAGGAAAAAGGAAACGTCCGGAAGGGCAAGGAAACCGTCCGGAAAGCGGAACAAAAGATTCAAGGAAAAAACGCGCCGAACAAAATGAAGAAGCACATAAGGAGAGCCAATGATTCGTTGGATGGCAGAACATAAAGTGGCGTCAAATTTATTGATGCTGATCATCCTGCTTGGGGGAGCAATGGGGATGATGAATATCAAACAGGAAGTTTTTCCGGAATTTGAACTGGGTTTTATAATTGTCGCGGTTCCTTATTCCGGAGCAACTCCGGATGAGATTGAGGAGTCGATTTTGTTGCCGATTGAAGATTCTGTAAATGGAATTACCGGCATAAAAAAAATCACGGGAAGGGCAAGAGAAGGCATGGGCAGTTTGCGTATTGAATTGGAAAATGATGCCGACCAAAAAAGCGTCTTTGACGATGTGAAATCCGCGGTGGAACGCATGACAATTCTTCCGAAAGAAGCTGATGATCCGCAAATTCAGTTGCTGCGAATCCGAAGGGAAGTGCTGAACATAGCACTGTTTGGCGATGCTCGGGCTCACGGTTTCATGCGCGCGCTGTCACAACCATAAATTCGATGCCATCAGCCAAAAGGATTACCATGCTTTTTTCAGCATCATGACCAGTTGCAGGCCAGCGACGATTAATGTGGATTCGCCTGCGCGACAGGCCACCAATAAGGCGGAGATGACCAAAATCAAAGCGGAAATCCGCGCCGCGCTCACCAA
>JAESQU010000170.1 GCA_016764995.1 SAR324 cluster bacterium
GACACTCAATTGCTGATAAAGTTGCAGACTGAGGTCGTTCGCTTTTTTGTTGCGCACATCTTCAAAAGTTACGGGTACGCCGTCCACTAAACCGATAACAGGATTAGGATGATAGACTGTTCCGGAAGTTTGCGCAAATGCCGGAACAAAAACAAAGGTGATGATGCAAAGTGAAAATAAAATTTTGTAAAAACGGAGTGAAAAAATATTTTTCATTTTAGGTAGAATTTAATTTAGAAAGTTAGGTGAGGATTCGGAAATGATTTCATTCGGATTTGACATTTCCATGAGGCAAATCAGGTCGTCCAAACGTGTGTTCAAGTCTGGAGACTCAAGCAGAGTCTGTTTCTCAATTCCGGAAAAATCAAGGTTCATGCTGAGCAAATTAACGAGGTAATGTGCGGGAATATCTTCGATTTTTGCCCACTCTATTTTCAACTTATTTTTTTCAGAATATTTTCTGAAGTTTTGATACAAAAGATTTGAATCTTTTGAGAGGCTTGAATTTTCCGTATCATGCGGAAAAGAAGAATATTCAACTTTTGCGATTCGGTATGGAGTATCGGTTTCCAGTTCCTCAACAATCTGGAAACGGGATTCACCATGAAGTTGGATCAAAAAATTTCCTTTAGGCAATTGTTGAGACTGTTCAATTGAGCCGGCACAACCTATTTTGCACAGCTTTTTAGAATCCTGCGCAGCAGGCTGGATTATGCCAATTAGCAAATCATCATTTTCAAGGACGTGCTCTACCATTTGTCGGTAACGGGATTCAAAAATATGGAGGGGGAGAACGGAACCCGGCAATAAAATTGTACCGTGCAGAGGAAACAAAGCAACGGTGTCTGTCAGTTTTACAGCAGACATCAGGCCTCCACGGGAAAACGCTTCCGAAGGCTGCTTGCAAGCCGTTCCTCAACGTCCGGAGCGGTTTTCGGCTGATAGGGCATTGAATTTTCCCAGACTGAACCTTTTTCCATACAAAGATAAGTTGGTATTTGTGGCGCCAATTTTTCAACTTTCTGTTGAACATTCCGGAAAAGTCGCTGGCGGATTTTTTTTAAATATCTCATTTTTCCATCTTCTCCAGGAACAAACTCACCCAGAAAAACGCGGCTGTTTGGGAAGCGCTCATCCACAACGGATTTCAGCGAAGGAATATAACGTAATGCACCCAAACTGATCCAGGCAATTCTGTCCGGAGGAACAGCGTCAAATATTTGCTCAACCAGCTCCTGATAACCTTTTTCCCAATCCGGATAGTTGATCATGGGATCAAAATGAAAAGCGACTTTATATCCTGCCGCAGAAGCCATTCTGGCTGCTTCAAGTCGTTCATGCAGCCGCGCTGTTTTGTGTTCTTCCTGTTCAACAATGGCTTCCGGATTTACCGACCACGAAATTACGGTTTTGCCGCCGTGCGGAAGATCGAGCAAATGTTCAACATGCTTCGACTTTGTTTTAAGTTCAAGCAAAGCATTAGGCAGTTTCGCGAAGAAACGGATCACATGCGCCTTGATGCCCAGGATATTGTCGAGCGCCAGACTGTCAGAATGCTCTCCTGTTCCAACACGAAACAAAGTGTCAGGTTGCGCGGCAGTACGCTGACGAACCTGTTCCAGTATTTCTTCCAGATTCGCGTGAACAGTAATAACCGGTTTGTTCAGGAACGCCTGTAGAATACAGTATGTACACTCAAAAGGACAGTTTTCTATTAAATCCAGAGTAAAATAATTACAGCAGACGAGTTCATTCGAAAATCCCGGACAAGCCTTAATTGATGTACCTTTAAAATATTTAAGATGCAGGGTCTTCTTCCCCTGCGTGAGCGGATTCCGCAGAGGGTCAGTTCCGGATTCGTCCTGATGCCAGGCGAAATTTTCCACAACCGTTCTCGATACATTCGGAAAACGCGCGCAAATTTGTTCCGTCAGAGGTTCTGCCGCAACTGCTTTATCTATGATTATTCTCTCTGGACGGTATTGAAACATCAGGTCAGTTTTTTATAATTTTATGGATTGAAAAAATATCGACATAGTCTAATTCTGTTTGTTCCGTAAGAAGTTGTCATTCCCGCGAAAGCAGGAATCCAGGAACTTGTAAGTATCTGAAATGCTTGTCCTCGACTCGATCGGGGAACAGATTCCCGCTTTCGGGGGAATGACAAGCAAGTGTACCATTTGGACTTTTTACTGCTTCATCAATTCTGTTTATGTTTGTAAATACAAAGAGTGATGAGGATAATTTTATTATAGATCAAGCATAAAGCCAAGATAACACTCTACATTTTTCCTTGATCTGGTAGCTTATTATAAATCATCAAGAGGACTTACAACACCTTCTCCGCCTTGCTTCAACACATGGGTATATATCATGGTTGTTTCCAGATCCTTGTGTCCCAACAATGACTGAATAGTGCGAATATCTGTTCCACGCTGTAGCAAATGTGTAGCGAAACTATGCCGGAATGTATGCGCGCTCACTTTTTTGGTAATTTCAGTTTTACGGACAGCCTGCTTTATTGCTCTATTGATCGCCGATTGATCCAGATGATGACGGCGGATTATTCCACTACGAGGGTCTTTTGAGAGCCCCCGACCGGGAAAGACATATTGCCAATTCCACTCTCGTTCAGCGTTTGGATACTTGCGGGCCAATGCGTGAGGCAAAAAAACGGTACCATATCCTTGTTCCAAATCATGTTTATGAATTGCCTTCACCCTCTCCAAATGATGGTGAAGCAAAGATTCCATATTTGCCGGAAACGGAGTAACGCGTTCTTTCAGCCCCTTGCCGTCGCGTATCGTTACCTGCCTGTAGCCGTAATCAATATTTTGCACTCGCAAACGCACTGACTCGGTTATCCGCAAACCGCAACCGTACAATAATTTGACCACCAGTTCCGGGACTCCATTTAACAAAGACAAGACTTGTTTCACTTCCTCACGAGTCAAGACAACCGGAATCCCCGCACCTTTACGTGAACGAGCGGCTTTTATATTTTCCAATGGAGATTTAAGTACCCGTTTATAGAGAAATACCAAGGCGTTGAAGGATTGATTCTGTGTTGATGCCGCAACATTTCTTTCGGTTGCCAAATAAGTCAGAAATTCCTCAACCTTCTTTTCTGACTCAACATATAGGGACTCCCGAGTTTGCAATCGATGAAATTTCACAAACTGCCGAACCCAATCACAATAGGTGCGCTCAGTATTGATGGAATAATGTTCACGTCTCATCAAATCACGGATTTCTTCCACCAGTGTTTTTTTTGAATTATTTGTTGACATAAAAATTTAATTCCAGTTAAATGAGCCGCTCATAGTGCGAGTATGTACTATTGTTCTGTTAATATCAACATATTGGTAAAATTTGCCTGATTTAACTGCTGATGCAGGTACTATCAGGCAAGTTTACCTGATTTAACGTGAAATAAACGCTTATTCAGGAAAACATGCCTGATTTAACCAATAATATCGTATTATAAGGCAATTTTACCTGATAATAATAAGTTGGGCGGCTTAGAAATAACACAGTAAGGGATATGAAATGGTAAAAAGTTTTAACGAAAAATTGATTGATCTGCTGAAGACTGATTCCCGATTTGTGGACGATGAGGGGAATTGGTTAAGGCGGCGGTGATCGACCGGGCATGGAAAATCGACCGTGATCTGGTGAAACTGCTGCTTGGAAAGCCTGAGATAAAAGACAAATTCTTTGACGAGATTGAAGGGCACTGGATTTTCAATATTAATACCTTCATCGAATACATTGCCGATAAAAATTTTCTTGCCAATTCCTATACCCGGTTCAGGAATAAAATCGGTTTAAACATTGATGGTAAATTTTTGCGTGAACGGGGCGAGGTCTCTCTGGCCTGGCCGTATAAGGATTGTGTTTTGGAGGGTGGGCAGACCAACGAGGAAGAGAA
>JAESQU010000171.1 GCA_016764995.1 SAR324 cluster bacterium
ATCCAAAGTTATAAAAGGGCTTAGCTGTTGCTTAAGTTTTGATGCTTCAAATGGTTTTCGAAGAAATCCGTTTATGCCAAGTTCTGCAAGTAAAACCTCGTCGAGCTCGTCTTTTGCGTTTGCAAGCAAAATGATCGGTGTGTTTTTTAAGTCCGCTTCAGCGCGTATCTCTCGACATGTCTTGTAGTCTTGTTCGCTGTCCGAATTGCTGAGAAAAATTAAGTCCGGTTTCAGGTTAGATGCCTGCTGAACAAAAAAATCGTGGTTTGACTCTTGAGTAATTGAAATATTGCTATCCTTCAAAGATGCGGCAATTACCCGTTGAACTTCCGGATTTTCCTCTAGAACAAGAACTAATTGGGTCATTGATTTTATTATTCTGACTTTGAAAACGCCATCTCAAAGTCATAAATTTTATGCTCCTCTACGATACTAATCCAGTGCTTTTATGCAAGTTAATGTCCTAATTTCTGCACAAATATAAAGATTATTTGTTTATTTACTTTGAACCTTTTTTATAGAATCTTTATCTTATAAGGATCATATTTTTTTATTCACTAACAAAGATCGGAACCGTGCTTCTCAAAATAATTCCAAAATACATTGCTTCAGAATTCATCCATTATTTTTTATTGTTTCTCAGTTCTTTTGTCTTGATGACACTGGTAGGAAATTTTTTTGGCAATCTAGGTGAAGTTTTCAGCAGTTGGTTAAGTTTATTAGAGTTCCTTCAGGAAACGGCTTTGTTGCTGCCTTTATTACTCGAATTGATTATACCAATCACAGTTTTACTGTCCACAATTGCCACCTTCAATTCGCTGAACAAGAATGCGGAATTGCTGGCAATGCGGAGTTCCGGATTCGGCGGCTGGAGACTGGCATTTCCCGTGTTAGCTGTTTCTATACTAATTGCGGTTTTTGCTTATTTTAGCCAGCATTACTTGTATAACTGGATGCATCAAACATGGGTCAAACAGGAAAATGCCACCAGCTTGGAACCGCTTTGGAAAGTCGGTGAAGATCAAAGCATTTACTATTTTGGCAATCGCCAGGCAGATGGTCGTTTGAGTTCAATTACGTCATTTCACTGGCAGAAAAATCCTTACCAGCTTGTGGGAAGGACTGCTATTGAACGAGGCGTACAACAAAAAGAGTCATGGATTTTTCATAATGTGATCAGACATCTTTTCCAGCAGGAAAGCTTAAAACTGGAATACGTTGAACAGTGGCGGGTTGAAACTAAAAAGTTGCCGACTGTGCCCTTTAAGGTGCCCATTTCTCCGCATCATCAACCACTCTTAGACTTATATGAAGAAACTGTTAAACTCCAAAGTGAGGGACTTGATGTGACACAGCATTGGGTTGAGTTTTTCCAAAAAACCGCGTATCCATTCCAAATATTTATCATGGTACTGATCGGGTTGGGACTTTCTACATCATACAACAGACGTGGTATGGGAGCGGAATCGCTGGCCATCAGTTGTTTATTAGGTATTTTGTTCTGGATGTTCAATCAGATTACAATGGCAGTTGGCAGTGCTGGATTGCTTTCGCCATTCTTTGCGGCATGGAGCGGCAATTTAATTTTTCTTGCGCTGGCCCTCTGGCTGTTGTCTTATTATCGTGTGTAAGTTGCTTTTCAATTTTGAACAAATGCGAAACTTCTAATAAAAAGCGGTCCCGCACACGTCCGGCGCAATGATTTGTTGGAAGCTGTTTTCTGGATTAAACCTTGTTTTGATAATGCGATTTACATGAAATAACTTCAATTAGCCCTTCTTTTGCGTAGATGACGTAAACAAGACGATGTTCGTGTGAAACACGACGTGACCAAACTTCTCTGTCGAAATATTTTAATCGTTCCGGTTTTCCAGTACCACTTCGAGGGGCTTTCGCAAGTTCTCGAACAAAATCAAAGCATTTCACATAGCGTGATCGCTCATGTTTGCGAAACCATTCTAAATCTTTTTCAGCTTTTTGAAGAATTGATATTTTCCAGACCATCAAATCAAGTCCGAAAAAACCTCATTCACAGACTTTCCATACTGTTTTCTTCCATCATGATCTTCAAAAGATTGGATCAGGGCTTTCATAGTTTCTTTATCTTTCAGAAGACGTTGGGTTTCCTGGTAGCTTTCCCATTCTTCCATTGAAATCAAAACTATGTTGCCATTTTTATGAGTAAGAATAACTTGTTCATGATCGGAAACAACCTGAGTTCTAAGTTCAAATAAGCGTTTCCGTCCTTCTGAAATAGTTAAAGCTTCCATCGTTTTTTATTATGCAAAAGATTAATAATAAGATGAATGTACAGTATGATGTACAACTTAACTGAATTTGGCAAGCGAAAATTGGATTTCCGATCGAAACCCGGAAAGCTCCCAACTTATTATAATCAGGTATTTTAGCTGAATAACCCGTGAAATTCCGGGTTAAAAGGCAAAACCATATTTAATTTTATTATGGCAACTTACCCTGATAAGTGGATAATAACCTGATTATCAGGCATTATGAACAGTATGATCAACTTATTTCGTAATTGTATTATTTCTAAAATAATTGTCAACAAATCATTCTAATCAGACTCTATTAGGTGAAAGCTGAGACTTGATGAGAAGGGTGCCTTTTTTAAAGTGCAGTAAAATTACGCAAAAATGGATTCAGTAAATTGCTTTGCGTCAAAAGGCCGCAGATCATCAACTTGTTCACCGATACCGATATAACGTACTGGAATATCAAACTCATTGACGATACCGATAACGACTCCGCCTTTGGATGTGCCATCCAATTTTGTAATAATCAGTCCAGTTAAATCCGCGGCTTGCATGAATTCACGTGTTTGAAAAATAGCATTCTGTCCTGTGGTTGCGTCCAGTACGAGCAAGACTTCGTGCGGCGCGTCAGGAATCAATTTGCGAATCACACGCACCATTTTCTTTAATTCTTCCATCAAATTCTTTTTGGTGTGCAAGCGGCCTGCAGTATCACAGATCACCACATCATAATCTTCATCGATTCCTTTTTGCACCGTTTCGTACATCACCGCGGACGGATCGCTTCCGGGATCTTTTTGGACAATTTCGCAATCAGCCCGTTTGCTCCATTCCACTAATTGATCAATTGCGGCTGCGCGGAAAGTATCACCTGCGCCCATCAAAACTTTCTTTCCCTGCTGGCGATATTGTGCGGCTATTTTACCAATGGTGGTAGTTTTACCAACACCATTTACTCCAACAAAAAGCAAAATCAGCGGTTTCCGTTCAGAAGTTCCGGGAACAGGATATGTTTTACTCATTATCTTTTCAATTTCCTGCTGAATTTCTGACTGCAAAACTTGCGGATTGGTCAATTCCTTACGTTCCACCTTTTCCGTAATTGATTCGAGAATACGTTGAGTAGTTTCCGGACCAATGTCAGAGCCGATAAGAACCTCTTCCAAATCGTCCAGCAAATCCTCATCAATTTCTTTTTTGCCTAAAACCGCTTCAGACAAATTGTTAAGGATGTGTGTCCTTGTTTTACCGACACCTTTTCGGAGACGTTCAATAAAGGAATCCACTTTCTCAAGAGGAGCGTCTATTTCAGCTTCTTTATCTAAATCCCTTTGAAGAACTTGCCGGCTGCGGTGTCCCTCCTCCATAGTAGCAATTTGCTCCTGAAGCTCCTTTTCCCGTTCTTCAGCTTTGGCAATTTGTCCGGACTCTTTTTCTTCCCGCAATTTTTCTTCTTGCTTGATTTGCAGCTCAATTTCTTTGGCCCGCTCTTTTTCCAACTGCTCAAGACGTTTCTCTTTTCCGCGTCCGCTAAGTTCATGCGGGGCTTTAATTTTCAACGAGCGCTTACGCAGCCAGAACCATCCGGAGAAACCAATCAGTAAAACTAAAAACGTAAACGCGGCCAAAATCAAAGTCATTTCCTCTTCCGGAATCGGCACTCCATCGTTGAAGTTTTTGCTTAAAAATTGATTCGTCGCAGCAAGGAATGTGGAATATATTTGTCTTAATTCTTCAATAAACATGGAAATTATTTTGCTTGTTGTTTTTGTTTTAGTCTAAAATTTGATGATGCCGTTTTCACATCAACTTAATTTTGTTCTTTTAACACAGTCATCAAAATGACCAACTGGTCAATAGAATCGTTAAATCCTGTTCAGCGTAAAATCGTCGAACACAAATCCGGACCGGCTTTAGTCATTGCCGGCGCAGGTAGCGGAAAAACACGGGTAATCACGCACCGTGTCGCAGAGCTGATTCAAACGGGAATTCCCGCGTCTTCAATACTTTTGCTGACCTTCACCAATAAAGCCGCCAACGAAATGGCGCAAAGAGTCGGCAGAGCACCCAAGAATCAAACTGAACAACAAAAGATTATTCATGGAACCTTCCACAGTGTTGGTAGTCGATTTTTGCGACGAAATGCCAAATTGCTGAACTATAAAAATAATTTCAGCATCTTGGATTCCTCTGATTCCAGAGATTTGATAAAAGCCTCTATGGCAGAAACAATCGGCAAACCCGGAAAATATTTTCCAAAAGCCGCTGTTCTACAAAATATATTTTCGCTGGCCTTCAACCGTTTTTCCACTCAACAAATGATTTTGGACTCAACCTACCCTGAACGCAATTTCCACCTCGAGCAGCTAGTTTCCGCAGATTATCCGCACTTTTATGAAAACATTGAACCAATGCTCAAAGTGCTAACTAACTACCGTCGTAAGAAAATACGCGGACAAGTTATGGATTTTGATGATCTGCTGGAAAACTGGCTGGAACTGCTTTTACGTTATGGTGAAGGAATTCCGCTTTGCCGACAAATTCAATATATCCTGGTAGATGAATATCAGGATACCAATCAGGTTCAAGCCAACATATTATATCGGCTGTCGATGCCACATAAAAACATAATGGTTGTTGGTGATGATGCTCAATCAATATACAGCTGGCGCGGTGCAGATTTTGGAAACATGCTTGAGTTTCCGGAACGCTACGAGGCTGTGACCTACTACATGGAGGAAAATTATCGCAGTACTCCGGAAATCCTGGAAGCCGCAAACCAGAGCATTAATTATAACACACGTCAGTTTAAAAAGAACCTGTTTAGTTCTTTAGCTGAAGGTGAAAAACCTCAAGTACATCATGTTTGGGCGGCTCAAGATGAAGCCGAATTGGTGCTGGAGAATATCCTCAACTTTCGGGATCAGGATATTTCTTTGAATGAAATGAGTGTCCTTTACCGGAATCATGTACAGTCTGCTGCGCTTCAAGTAGTGCTGACTCATGCCGGAATTCCTTTCGTCGTTCATTCAGGAGTAAAGTTTTTTGAACAAGCTCACATTAAAGATGTTACAGCATTTCTCAAAGTCCTTTTTAATCCTCTTGATGAAATATCCTGGATGCGTTTGCTGCGTCTGTTGCCTGGAATTGGCAACACTACCGCACATAGAATCTTCAGTGTTTTTCAAAGTCAACAGGCAGTTAGATTAACCAAAGATAATGTTGATCTGCAAAAACTAATTCCCGGAAAGGCACTTGAAAGCTGGAATGTACTGCTGGAAATTTTTCAGCAATTGCTCACAGAAAGCATAACTCCGTCTCAGATGATCAGTATTTTATACAGAAATTTTTACCGTGAGGTGATGTTCAGCAGTTTTGAAAACGCAGCTCAGCGTGAAACAGATATCCGTTATCTTGAGGAATTTGCGGGAAATTATAAAAAATTGAATGCGTTTTTAAATGAATTGTCTTTGGTTGGTTCAAGCATAATCACTGAGCATGAAGCTGAGCAACAAGGTGATCAGGACACTCTGACCTTAACAACCATTCACCAAGCCAAGGGTTTAGAGTGGAGTTTAGTTTTTGTAATTGGTCTGACAGAAGGCTTATTTCCACACCAACGCAGCCTGGGAACAAGCGAACAAATTGAAGAAGAGCGCCGTTTGTTTTATGTTGCCATGACCCGCGCAAAACGTCATTTACTCATCACGTCGCCAGTGATCTCTTCGGGCTATTCAGCCAGTATGAGTAAGCGTTCGCGTTTCATATATGAACTCCCGGAAGAGGCAGTCTACAAAGAAATTCATACCCGTGACGAGTATTCTTACGGCAGTCAAAGTCGAACGACTCAGTTTTATTTTTGAGAAAGTTTACTCCAAATTTAACTTCGCGAGTTTTGGTTGGATTATGTAAGTGCAGTATCCGGCATTTGAGTTGTTACTGTAATAATCATGATGGTAATCTTCCGCAGAAAAGAATTCAGGAAGCGCGCTGATTTCTGTAACAATTGGATCATCATACATTCCGGATTTGCCAGCAATATTTTTTGACTCGTATGCCGCGGATTTTTGCATTTCGTTTTCAAAGAAAATTACGGAACGGTATTGTGTACCAACGTCACCGCCTTGCCGGTTAAGAGTAGTCGGATCATGGCAACGCCAAAACCATTCGAGCAAAGTTTCGTAACTTATTTTGTTTGGATAAAAGCTAATTTGAACAACTTCAGCATGATCTGTTTCTCCGCTGCAAACTTGCTCGTAAGTCGGATCTTTAATCTTCCCGCCCGCATAACCTGGTGAAATTGATTTGACACCATCAAGTCTGGAATAGACTGCTTCCAAACACCAAAAACAACCACCGCCCAGTGTTGCGGATGCTAATTTTTCCATGAGTTCTCCATCAAAAGCGTATGAGATTTTATATTTCTGCCAAAAAAATAGTTGAAATATAATGAAAAAGCCTGGTCCAGTTCCTTCAAATTATTTTGTGTCGGCCGAATTGCTGAATCCATTCCCAATCTTGTTTGCCTTTCTCGAAGAAAGGCCAGACTTCCTGCATGTAAACCCACAGAATACGAATTACTGATGCAGCATTTTGGACATCGGATGCCTCCAAGACTGGCGTCCAACTGGCACGGAACAGAAAATTTTGGAGCCGGAATTCGTCCGGATTCCTTCTGCCAAAGATCAGTTCCGCAATGTACACAGGTTTCCAAATTTGGTTGGATACCAAGTAGTTTCAGTAGATGCAGTTCATAATTAAATTTTATTTCTTCTGCGGTTTTAGAATTCGAGAGTTGAGTCATTGATTTTTTCAGCAATTCAAAATAATCCTGTGATTCAACTGCGGGGATTTCACACTGCAGCAACAATTCCGAAAAATAGTTGGCATGAAGAAATTTTGAATAATTTTTACGCAGAGGCGGAAAACTTTCCAACAATTCACACTTGCGGATACGCACCAAATCCGAGCCGGGCTTTTCAGAAAACTCAAGATGATTTAAGACAAACATTTCGGCTTTTGCGGCATTGCCTGAACGCACACTTTTTCCGCCATAAAGGACTCCGGCTTTCTTTCCCACATCACGAGTCAAAAAAGTCAGAATGCTGTCCATTTCCTTAAAATCCATTGTTTTGAGAACAATTCCTTCTGTCTCAATTATTTTCATCAGGAATTTATGCCTATTAATTTTGCTTCACGCAACAACGGCTTTGCTTCGCGCAAAGCATCTTCAGAACGATCCTGACGAACAGCAATCAAAAAACGAAGCGCATGATAAAGATCACTCCATTTTTCTGTCATCTGCTGACCTTTATCTTTTGCGCCAAGCTTTGTTAATTGAAACTTGGTCGTACTCAGCGGCAATTTTATTTCACTTAATACTTTCGATGCGTCATCAATCCGTTCAATTTGGTAAAGAAGTTTGGCAAAAAGAAGTGACGCGGGAATTGAACGTTGACGCGATTTGTGAAGTCCACCGAGCATTTCCAAAATTTGTTCATCCGCTCCGCTTTCTTGAAAAACATTCTCCAGAGTATCCAATAATTCCGGAGAAGCAGTGCTCTCATAAGCTTCTTTCAGGACTCGTCCTGCCTCCAAAAACATGCCCGATTTTTTGAGTTGTACCGCCTCTCCGATGGCTTCAAGAGGTTTATCATTTTTGCTATCCCTTTTTTGAGGAAGATAGCGGAAAGACCAATTTTTCAAACACTTAGGGTCTTGCCGAAGTGCTTTTTGCAAATGATCTTCGTGGGTCAAAGCAATATCGTTTGTGATTAAACAGCCGCTATAATTTTTCAGCAAGTCCCGCTCCTGTTCTATACAGGCAACCCAATCTTGTCTGTTTATGTGAAATTGCCGCAGACCTTCCAAGGCATCCGGATGTCCAGGAGTTATGCGAAGAATTTCATGACTCAGCCTTTCTACAATGTCCCATTCTTTAACCTCACCAGCCAACTTCAAATAGGGCAGAAGTACTTGCAAATTACCCTGATATTTAGTACGAAGTTCTGCGTATTTGACAAGCAATTCTTCCGTGCTATTTTCGTATCGTAACTGTTCAATGTACTGCATTCGTATAGACAATGGTGTTTTTTGATTATCTAACTTATTAAAATTTTTCCGGACTTGTTTTGGATCACGTAACAAAGACGCAGTCTCAAATTTTTGTGTAATCTGCAGTTTCTTGTTTTCTCTGTATTGTGAAAATTTTCCAACAAAACCTTGAACAAATCGATGTGGATGTGAAATGAACTGCCAGAGTTCCGTCACCGCCCAGCCTGCTACAAACGAACCGACGATTACCATCCAGACTGATAATTGGATGGAGAAATTTCCAAATAAATTCAGTGAAACATTGTGGCTGTTTCTCATGGCAAAATATCCCATGCCGCCCAAAAGTAATAATGTGATTGCAATTAATAATAAACGTTTCATTGTGTTGTTTCAGTTTTTGGAAAACATAGATGTGCATCATTCATGATGATAAGGTTCTCCTCGAATTATAGTAAAAGCACGATAAAGCTGCTCCAGTAAAATCAATCTCACCATTTGATGTGTAAAAGTCATGTCAGAAAGACGCAAATAAGTGACATTTGCAGGCAACAAAGACTTCTCAAAACCATACGCTCCTCCAATGAAAAAGTTGATTCGTGGCCAGCCGAGTGGCATTTGTTTTTCGAACCAACTCGCTAAACCTGTTGAAGTTTTCCTTTTTCCATTTTCATCTAAAAATACGTTCAATTCATTAGAATTGAGTTGCTTCAATAATTTTTCAGTTTCATGCCTGCGCCACTGATCAACCGTACCTGAATCATATTTTGCAGGACGAATTTCTTCTGTCTCAACCTTAATGTAATGGGACAGCTTTTTCTGGTAAATACTGATCCCGTCCTGCACAAAAGGAAGCTGCGTTTTTCCGATCCAAATCAAACGGACACTTCTCATATAAGTTGTCAGTATTCATAAAGCAGGTTTTCAAAAAATAATTCTCGTCAGCCGAATAGTATTGCAGACACCGGCAAAAGACAACGCAAAAACATTTTCACAATTGGATTGTAATTGTCAGTAAATCCGCTATCTTTTTATAAGACCCACTGCATCAAAATGATTGAATGAAAGCTCGTAAATTATTTTTTCAATTCAAAGGAAATGCCTGAAAACTCCGCAAAAGATACCAACAGAATCGGTGCCAGCCGTGTTCTAAAAGAGCAGCTGCTCTACTGCGGAAATTGGTCAGAGTTGGTAGAAATCAGCTATGAAGATGACGCAAAACAAATCCGGAAATGGGAATGTTTACACCGTAAACACAGGGCCGCAGCGGTAATTATTGTGGCACAATTGAGGCCTTCCGGACGATATATTTTGATACGCCAGTTTCGTCCACCCACAGATTCTTATATTTTAGAATTTCCTGCCGGACTGGTTGATCCAGGGGAAACTTTGGAAACAACCGCGACACGTGAACTTTTGGAAGAAACAGGTTATGTTGGTATTGTCGAAAAAATTAGCCCAAAATTGTTCTCATCGCCAGGCATTCTTTCAGAAACGGTTTCATTTGCGCATCTTTCAGTTGACGAAATGCTGCCGGCGAATCAACATCCGATCGCAAATAATGAGCCTGGAGAATTCATTACGGTTTTTCTGAAATATCCGGATGAAATTGCGGAATTTTTCAACGAAGAGTTGAAGCAAGACGTTCTATTTGACGTCAAGCTGTACACTTATTTCATGGCACAAGGACTCTTGTAATTTTTTCATTAAGGTTTCAAATGAACAATCTTTACGGAACTGACCTTTCACAAAGCAATTTGCCACCCGCAATAGGCATTGAGGAAGCTGCCGATGAAAAAATGAATTTTGTTCCGGAAACAATCTTGAATAATCCGGAAGCAAACAAGATTTTTGAAGACTGGCATAGCAAACAAAGTGATCCTGATGCCGCGGAGTCTCTCCTCAAAAAACTTACTCAACTTGCTTTGAACCCCCACACACAACTGGCTGCATTGCTCTTTTTACAATATCAAAACGAAGTTGATTTGCCAAACCAGTATGAAAAAAATGTTCCGGAAGAAACGAAAAAACTTTTTGCGGAAGCACTTCCACTATATCAGCGGATGCTTAAGGTACATCAATTTCCGGAACGACCTAAAAATTCTGAACAAGCCGAACTCACCCTGCGCATGTTGCTGACTGTGTTAGCAGACGTGCAGTTGCTGGCAGTATTCCTGGTGCTACAACTTCAGAAATTGGAGCAGATGGAATCGCTTCCTCCAAAAAAGAGGGATGCCACGGCTTGGACCGCATTGCACGTTCATGCTCCGTTAGCAGGACGGTTAGGAATTTTCTGGATCAAAGCAGAATTGGAAGACCGTGCTTTTCGGCAGTTGGAATATGAGAAATATCAGCTTCTAAAGAAAAAAATCGCCCGAAAACGAAGTGAGCGTTCGGACAATGTAGAAAGAATTTTGGCAAAGATTCAGCAGATTTTGAAAAAGGCCGGAATTCTCCATGAGGTACATGGGCGTTACAAACGTTTTTATTCAATTTTTCAAAAACTGGAGAAAGTTGATAACAATTTTGAACGAATACAGGACCTGATCGCATTTCGAATCATAGTCAAAAATGTAGATAAATGCTATGCTGCGCTAAGTTTCATTCATGAAAACTGGGTTCCGGTAAAAAATCGTTTCAAAGACTACATTGTCAAACCCAAATCCAATGGATATCAGTCTCTGCACACAACTGTCACAGATTTGCGTGATGATGATCCCGGATATTCCAGGCCGATTGAAATTCAAATCAGGACCCATAAAATGCATCGGATAGCTGAATATGGGGTTGCGGCACACTGGATTTATAAAGAAAAACGATTACAGCTTATAGAAAAGACAACTGAACAAATTGAAGAATCACTGATAGAAAATACTAAAAAGGAAACAGATGATGAAACGATGCCGATGATTGATTTGTTTAGTGACAACATCTATGTGATGACGCCCGCTAGGGAAATCCGTGAATTGCCTCAAGCCGCCACGCCGGTTGATTTTGCCTATGCAATCCATTCCGAAGTCGGTAACCGTACCACAGGCGCAAAGGCCAATGGTATCATAACTAGACTGGATAGTAATCTGCGCAGCGGTGACACTGTAGAAATCCTGACTTCACCACGTCAGGAACCGCGGAAAGAATGGCTCGAATTTGTTAAAACACGTCACGCACGCAGTAAAATTAAACATGCTTTACACGAGCGGAGTCGCGAAGGACGGCGAAAAGAAGGGTTGGAAAAGTTGGAACGTGAATTCCGAAATTATAATCTCCACCTGAATCGCTTGATACGGGAAGGAAAGATGGAACATGAATCACGTCAGCACGAAAACCAGGAATTTGATCACATCTTATTTTGTATTGGTGATGGAACAGTTCGCTGTGACGAAGTCCGCCGATGGTTTGTCAATGATCATGAATGCGATTCTGTAAGTTCAACTCCGGAATCTTCAAAAATAGCTGAAGCAAAACTACAATCCAGGAAAAAGAAAACAAGCCTTACTTCCACAGGGAGTACCATAATAGTAGATGGAATGGACAATGTTATGACACGCATTGCCAGATGCTGTTCTCCTGTTAAAAACCAAGCCATTCGTGGCTATCTTACTCAAGAAAGAGTGATTACCATTCATAAAGAAAAATGTTCTTTTTTGCAGAAACTATGTCTGGAAAGGATGGTAAAAGTACATTGGGAAGTTTCGATAATCAGAAAGGACAAATAATAACTGGAAGAATTTGGCTTTATCTTTTCCAGAAAGAAGGAAAGAGCAGTACAAGCACAGAGAACATTTCCAGTCTTCCGACAAGCATCAGCCAGGCAAGAAACCATTTCCCTGCTGCTGATAAATGAGCATAGTTTTCTGCAGGCCCAACCTCACCAAATCCCGGACCAACATTCATCACAGCCGAAATGACTGAACTCATGCCGGTTTGGAAATCCATTGAATCAATCAGCACCATTACACAGGCTCCGCCAAAGACAAGAAAGATGTTGGCAATGAAATAACAGATTGAGAGGTTTATCGCAAACGGATCAATAGCTCGTTGATTTAGATAAATTGGCAGAATGGTTCTGGGTTGGAAAAACATTTTTTTGATTGATGTCACCATGTATTTCCAGATGATGACAAAATGGACGATTTTTATACCGCTTGTGGTGGAACCCGCACATGCACCGATGAAGCAGACAACGTAAAGCAGCATCTGTGCTGCCTGAGGCCAAAGTTCGTAATCTGCAGTGGTGAAACCTGTCGTGGTCAACAATGAAATTATTTGAAAAGAAGCATAACGCAGTGCTTCAAAAAAGCCGTCATAGCTTCCATTTATCCACAAAATTAAAGTTGAAATCCCGCAGAAGAATCCAACGATACATACATACCAGCGTAATTCGGTATTGAGCCGAACCAAATTCCACTCACCTTTCAACATGTGGTAAAAAAGCATGAATGTCATTCCGCCAAGAAACATAAAAATCATTATTACCCAATCAAAATAAACACTGTTGTAATGACCAATGCTGGCATTTTTTGTAGAAAATCCGGCAGTTGCAACAGTACCGAAGGCGTGACACAGTGAATCAAACAGAGGCATACCACCGCCCCAAAGTAATAGTGTTTGCAGCAGGTTCAATCCCAGATAAATTCCCCAGAGCCAAATCATGGCGTCACGGTTACGTGGGAGAAATTTTTCTTGTGTGATTACTTGTCCGGGACTTGACTCTGCACGAAAAATTCTGACTCCCGCCATACCATGAGGCAAAAAAATCAAAGTCAGAGTCAGGAATCCCATACCTCCTAAAAGATGAGTTTCGCTGCGCCAAAATAACAAACCATGTGGAACAGCTTCAATATCATTCAGAATGGTTGCGCCAGTCGTTGTGTAACCTGACATCATTTCGAAAAATGCGTCAGTGAATAGCGGAATTGAGCCGTGAATTACAAATGGAAGTGCGGAAACCGAGGAAATGATTGCCCAGCCAAATACTGCGATAAGAACCGCATCGCGAAAGCTTAGTTCGTATTGACTCGGCCTAAACCACCATAATGGTAAACCCATCCCAAAAGCAACTGCTGCGGAAATAAGTAACGCGCTTAAATCTTCCTCCTGATAAATCAAAGAAGTGGCAATTGGGAAAAGCATGGCGATGCTGGTTACTAACAGCAGCATACCTACGACATAAGCTATGGAACGAAAATGCATTTTTTATCTATAACACCTGAGAATTTTCTCTCTTCGTATGCTTAATCCATTTATTCGTCATCTGTGGCAGCATCTGACAGCGGTTCTGATTTAACTTCCGGATTATGCAAAACATCGCCAATTACCTGGATGATATGTTGCGTATTACTCTCTGCAATTGGATAATCATACACAAGCAGTGCCTTTTTATCTTCTCCCTGCGTTAAAGGGTAAACCATAATTTCTTTGGCAAGAATGCTTTTTATACGATAAAAATCCAATCCTTTTTGTTTACTTTCATAATAATTTTTAAAAATGTTTTCAAAGTGAGTGACATCAATTTTCTTTAAATGAGCCCTGACCTCATCATCACGTTTTTTCCTGATATGATAGATCATTTCCTCCTGAACTGAGCCTGCACCATCTTCTGGATTTTGACGGCTTGTGTTGCAAATAACCGCAATACCTTTTGCATAATTTGCAATGGTGTACTTGAAAAGAGCTTCCAGCACATTTTCCCAGTCTTTACGTAATACATCATGTGGATGATGACCTTTTTCTTTGTGTTTAAAAAACAATCCCATAAGACCTTTAGATTAAGAGGGTTTGAAAAATAGTGGCAGCTGATAATCATCTACGGAAATCAAAAACACTTGCATCTGATTTGTTTAGCTGACACCGTTCGTGATAAAGTGATATTGTAAAATTACTTTAGCATTCATTCAACACAAAAATATTTCCAAAATGGAAGCAGCAAATTTCTCCTGGAAAAAACTTATCCAGCACTGGTTGATCACAAAAATTCTCGTGGTGATGATCCGACTAACTGGAATTACCACACGTGTGAGACGAGTAAATCAGGAGGCGCTGAAAACAACTCTAAAGGAATACGGCAGTGTTATTGTGGCCACTTGGCACCAAAACATATATTTCAGCATCTGGCTTTTACAAAAACAAGAGCTAACTGCTTTAATAAGCAGCAGTGAGGATGGTGAAGTTATTTCCGCTGTGTTTGACCATTTTTGTTACAAAGCTGTGAGGGGATCAACCACTCGAGGTGGAATACCTGCACTGAAACAACTGATTAAATTACTCAAGGACAAAACATCAGTTGCCATCACTCCGGATGGTCCACTTGGTCCAGCGGAAAAAATCCAATCTGGTGTCATCTTGCTTGCCAAATACACCGGTGTTCCCATCATTCCCTGGTGCTATGAAGCACGTCATCAATGGAGGCTTAAAAGTTGGGACAAACACAAAATCCCCAAACCATTTTCTGCAATTGTAGAATCTTTTGGTGAACCATTTCACGTTCCAAAAAAGCTGTTGCCTGAAGACGTCCCTGTTTTTTGTGAAAAACTGGAAACAATTTTGAAAGAACTTACACTTAAAACTGCTGAGGAACTCTCAAGCAAGAAACACTAAGCAAGAAGCGGATTTATAAATTAATTCGCAAATTGTTTTTCGAAGTCTGCAAAAAACCGTTCAACATCTTCCGGAGCTAAATGATTGATTCCGGCGGCGGCGGATCGACCTCCACCTGAAAATTTAAGGCATAATTTTTCGGCGCCTTGGGGATTTGCAATTGGCGCGCGTACTCCAACCAGAAAGGCGCCACCTGGACGTTCGACCAGTATCGCGTGTGCCAGATGCGGAGCTTCCCGCGCAACTTGATTACTGAAAACTCCAGAAACGCGTCTGCACCATGCTACGTTAGGAAACTGATAAATCCTGCCCGCAGGACTTTGTCTCAGAGGAAGTATTTCCTCTGCCAAGAACATATCGCTCCGGAAACCTTCCCGCAACTGCTTTAACTCTACGGATGTATGATAAAATTCGAACGGGTCTGAAAATGGTTGCAGAGCCAAAAACAAAGTTTCCGGTGAAAAATGTAAATCGTTTATCGTTTCTCCATAAGAGTTGTAATTGATCAACTCACCTAATTCGCGCAATTCTTTAATCTTGTTTGGGTCCAGCTTCAAACTTTCTGCGAGTTGATGGGCGGAAGAGTGAAGGTTGTCACCAAAAGACGCCGCAATGGCCCAAAGACGAAATTTACCTTCCAAAAAACGATCCACCAAAATGCTGGTGCAGACACCGGAACCGGTGTCTATGTGTGGATGAAAAAGAGTCGATTCCGGAATTTCACCCGCAAAGTGGTGATCAAAATAATGAACGGTGTTGCCTTGTTTAAGTAACTGCAGGAGCGAGTCGCGGTTGGCACGAGATGAAATATCAAGCACCGTGATTACATTATCACGAACCGAAACCACCTGTTTTAATAAGAGAGTGTCTCGTTTCACTCCGGTAACAAGGCGGCTTTTTAGAGGATTGTGAAGGCGCAATTGATGCAGGGCGCAGATTCCATCGGCATCCCCATTGAAGATGTCAATGTAAGGCATGGCGGCCTGTCTTGCTGATCAATTGAGGAAAATGATTTGCACAATGACGAAGGCAAAAAAAAGGAGAACTCCTATTACAGCAACAGATCCTGGAGCAAGAAATCGGTCATCCGCATTTGCGCCCAGGGAGTTGAGACGGTTTGAACTTGCCGGACGTATGGTTTTTGCTAAAACTTTCTTGGCTTTAATTTTGGGTGGCATTGATCTTAAAGTATTAAATTGTAAATTTTTCCTACTGGGTAACTATAAAAAAAGTTTGCAAAAAAAGAACCAACTTTCAATAAACTGTGCATAAAATATTTTCTCCAGAAAAACCTTAAATCCGGCTTTTCTGATTGCGTAAATAATGATCGACTAAAACCAAATTAATCATGGCTTCTACCATTGGCACAGCCCGTGGCAAAACACATGGATCGTGACGACCTTTTGCTTTTAATTTCACGGCCCGGCCATCACGAGTGACTGTATCCTGCTCAAAGTTGATGGTGGCAGTTGGCTTGAAAGAAACTCGCAAATCGATATCTTCACCATTTGATATCCCGCCCTGAATTCCTCCGGAACGATTTGTGTTGGTCCGGATAGTTCCTTCACGCATTACAAACGCATCGTTGTGTTCCGAACCTTTGAGTTTCACAGAATCGAATCCCAAACCGAATTCAACACCCCGTGTGGCTGGAAGCGACATCAAGGCTTTTGCCAAATCGGCAGTCAATTTATCAAATACAGGCTCGCCTAATCCGGCAGGGACATTACGGACAACAGCCCGAATAATTCCGCCTACGCTGTCTCCGGATTTCCTGACTTTGTGGATAAATTCGATCATCTCAGTTGAAGTTTCCGGATCCGGACAGCGGACAATACTGGCTTCTATTTGTTTTTTGTCGACAGATTTTTTATCCACCGATGCTTTTATTTCGTGGATTTGTTCCACCCATGCAAGTGTTTGAATTTGACTCCAGTTGTACAACAGTTTTTTTGCGATTACACCGGCAGCAACTCGTCCTACGGTTTCACGCGCACTCGATCGACCGCCGCCCATCCAGTCCCTGAAACCAAATTTCTGATCGTAGGTGAAATCCGCGTGGCTGGGACGATACAAATCCTTGAGGTGATCATACGCGTGTGACTTGGCATCTTCATTTGATACCATTACAGAAATTGCTGTACCTGTGGTCCGTCCTTCAAAGACACCGGAAAGAATTTTGGCAGTATCGCTTTCCTTACGCTGCGTAGTGATTTTGCTTTGTCCAGGACGTCTCCTGTCCAGTTCATATTGGAGGTCATCTTCACTCAGCGGAAGTCCGGAAGGACAGCCATCAATGACTACTCCAACTCCACCTCCATGTGACTCACCCCAGGTAGTGATTCTAAATAATTGTCCAAAACTGTCACCCATTTTTAACTTATTTGAATTTGCATACTTATTTTTATTCGTTTTAAAGTCCTGATAGCATAACCAATTAACTATAAAGGTGCAAGAAACTTGGTGGCCAAATCTTGCAATTTAAGGCTGGGAACACTAAACTTGTGCTACAATATTTTTATAGCTAATTTTTATAGCAATTTTTCGCAAAAAAATACTTCACAAAACAGTTCCAGCAAAATGTCACAACTTCACAAATCCGGTCCAAAATGGGTGATGTACAGTTCCATGGGTTTGGAACTTGGTTTGTCAGTCATTGTGGGTTTTTTGATTGGAAGCTGGCTGGACGAGTGGTTGGACACAGAGCCCTGGTTTTTGCTGGTATTTGGAATCGCGGGAATCACTGCAGGCTACAGGAGCATTTTTCGTTTGGTAAAACGTGTTAACGCAGATGCTGAAGCTGAAAAGGGAAACTAAAGCAAATTTATTTGGGAAACTTAAGTATGCAACAGGCCGCTCAAAATAATTCTGACATTGACTCGGAAACCGTGCAACAACAGGATATCAAAGATAATTCGGAAAAGCTGACAAAAAGTACTCAATCAAATTCGGCCTTACCTGACATAGCCGAAAAGTTGAATTCAACACAGGAGTCCGGAAAATTCAAACAAGCTTATTTTTTCCGGAATCTGCTTTTATGTGTCAGCATTATTTTAGCCGTAGGAACGGCAATATTTAATCTTGACCTTTTGCCCCCCGTTCTGTTAGGATGCGGGGTTATAGGTTTTAATTATTTCTGGACGATGCAGTTTGTCCGGAAGATGTTATTGGAAGGCAAATTACAAGCATTGGATTTACTGTTTTCTCTGACAAAATTCGGGATTTCAGTAATAATAATATTTGTAGCAATGCAATACTGGGATTTTTCACCAGGAGGTCTGCTGATCGGCCTTTCCAATATTGCGCTGGCTGCGATCATTTATTCTTTCATCAGGGTGTTGCGCCCTCAGAAATCTGCGTAGGTCATTCAAAAAAACTACAGAATGAACAAAAGACTTGCTTTAATTAGTGTTTTTTTACTGGCAGCTGCTCCGGTTTTTGCGGCCGAGGGATTCACTTGGGCTCATTTTTTATTTAGCGGATTAGAACAGCCTCTTGTGAATCTCGGTATTGATCCGGTTCCAATGCTGGATTTGCTGATAGTGGCGTTTTTCCTGATTGTTTTTGCTTATTTTGCGGGAAAGCCGTTCAGACAGACTGATATGCTGGAGCCTTCCGGACGTGCTAATTTTTCAAATTTTGCAGAAGTTATTGTCGGTGTAATTCTGAATTTTTTAAGCGGAATCATCCGCCATGGTATTGGAGCTCGCCCAATTCTTCCACTACTGGGAACTTACGGCTTATTCATTTTGCTGCTCAATCTTTTCGGTCTTGTTCCGGGATTTAATCCACCGACGGATCAGTTTAATGTCACAATTGCCTTTGCAATAGTCATTTTTCTAATGACTCATGTTTTAGGCATTCGTCAGCATGGAGCCAGTTACATAAAACAGTTTCTGGGTCCCATGCCGTTACTAACGCCACTGATGTTTCCTGTTGAGGTCGTCAGTCATTGTGTGCGCCCGCTTTCCCTCTCGATCCGACTATTTGGGAACATGATTGGAGATCATAAAGTTGTCATGATTTTCACGTCAATCCTGGCTATCGGACTACCCATTCCATTTATGGGTCTGGGAATATTGGTGTCAGTGTTACAAGCATTTGTCTTTGTCTTGCTGTCTGCCATTTATTTTGAACTCGCAATGAGTGAAGCTCACTAATTGCGCTGATTTATTTAACATCAAAAAGGATGTCATGAAAAAATTATTATTGTTGACGTTGCTTATGTCAGCGAGTTTCCCTCTGTATGCAGCAGAAATGGGAGAAATGGCCACATTTGGAATTGCTCTTGGTGCCGGTTTGGCAATCGGGCTTGCAGCTCTTGGTGGAGGAATCGGACAAGGTATTGCGATGAGCGGTGCTTTGGAAGGAATTGCCCGAAATCCGAATGCATACGACAAAATTTTTACACCAATGATTATTGGTCTGGCACTGATCGAATCACTTGTAATTTATGCACTTGTGATCGCGTTTATGTTACAGGGTAGAATCTGAAACTCTCATTATTCTGCGGCTCTTAACGGGCCGCATCCCTCCCTTTAATTTATCTCCTACCTAACTTGAAAGCGGAAAAGCTGAGCATAAATTACAAATCATAATGCTTCACGTTTTCAGTTTTCCAAGATCAAAACACCGTCCGGCTTCAAATATTCAATTCCGGAAGTGTTGTCCGCATTTCTCAAAAGCAACTGAAAATCAGCACCACCTGAATCGTTTGGCGCGCGCAGAGTGATCAGCAAATCGCTTCCGGATGTTTTAACACTTCCTGACCAGTCTTTGAAACCCTCTGCAAAGACGCTGCTTTCAAGCACAGGAGGATTTTCCTGCAATTGGTTTGGAGTAAATTGTAGTAAATAATTCTGTGCCTGAACTGCCGCCCCACTCAGTTCCTGAAAAAGTATCTGTGATTCCAGAAAAGCCTGACTCTGGAAACGCTGCTGTATGCTTTGCTGGAAAAAACCCAACATCACACCTCCAATCAGCAGAGTGAGAACCATCACTGTAATCAGTAAAAAACCTCGCATGGTGGTTTGAGTAGTTAAGAAATCAAGGATCGGCACAGACCCTGAAACCGGTAGTTGAAGAATGTGTTGTCTGACTGCTTGAATTTCTTTCAGAGGAACGAATGTCTGCTTTTTTGCTTCCGTAATATCCACCGCGTTGACTACGTTTTGTGCCGCTACTGGGGCTTGTCGGACCTTGCGGATTAACCACTCCATCCATAACTTCGTTGTAATATACGTTACTGTAATTATCTGAAACCCACTCCCGAACATTTCCATGGAGATCATACAACCCCCATTGATTAGCGCTTTTGGTCCGCACTTCCTGCGGTGTACCGGTATTATCGTACCAGGCAATGCTTGTTGTACAAGTATCGTTTCCACATGACCACTTAGTAGTAGTTCCGGCGCGGACCGCATATTCCCACTCGGCTTCCGTACAAAGCCGATAGGTTCCGGAACGTGTACCCGTCAGCCAATTTGCGTATTCTACAGCTTCATTCCAATTGACAAAATTCATCGGATGATCTTCTTTTCCGGAAACACTGTATGTTTTTTTTGCATTGCTGGTACTGTAAGCGTAGTTGCAGCTTCCAGCATCTACACAAGCTTTGAATTCATTCGAGGTAACTTCATGATCAGAAATATAATATGGCCCCGTTAATTTTGTAGTGTGAGTTGGTGTTTCATCGGATTCATTATCTCCATCTGCAATTGATTGATTATCTGCACCCATCTGAAACCTGCCGCCGCTTAGAAAAACCATCCCGTTGCTGTCTGCCGAAGTTATCACCACACCACCTAAAGTTTCAAAGCTTGATGACTTTGCCAAAGAAAGTGCGTTACCGGAAGAGTCCTGAATTCCGGTTGTCAATGAAATGCTGTAATCACGAAAATGAGTCAAGTTGTCAGTAGGAGTGAAAGTGACAATTGAACCGCTTGAACTAAAACTGCCGCTAACAGAGTTGCTGGCGTTATCCATCAACTTGAAGGTACTGGAACTTAGAGTTGCAGAAGAAACCGGCTCACTGAAAACTGCAATGACCACTGTGTTCACTGCATTGCTGCTGGAGTTATCTGCCGGACTGATTGAGAGAACACTTGGTGGCGTAGTGTCTGTGGCAGTATCATTGTCAGTACTTGTTGAATTATCCGATGAATTGTCGCTTGAAGCAGAAACTGTAGTGAATTTCCAAGTGTTGTCTTGACTCAAATTGTTACCGGAAGTGTCCTTTACTGTACTGGAGACGGATACAGCATAGGGCGTACCATTACTTAAAGAAGAAGCTGGAAGTATAACCACTATCGTTTTGGTGTGAGAAAGCGTTGCAGAAACAACAGTTCCATTTGTGCTAAGCGAAAAATTGTTTGAGTCAACACTGGTCGAATTTACTTCATTGTTAAAGCCTATTACAATAGATGAACTTACCGACACATTTGTCGCGTTATCTTCCGGGATAGTGGAATTGATAATAAAACTTGCGGAAGAAGTCGTACTTCCACCACTAAACTCTTCGTCCGAATCCTTGCTGCAAGCTCCTGAACTCAGGAATATTATCAGCAATACCGACATCAGTTTATCAAAAGTCCGTAACATAAATATTTTCCCTGCTATTTACAGCTCTTTCACAACCCCCCTTCATGTCGAATGCTCACAGAAACAACAATAAGATGCAAGGTGAATTGATTGGCAAGTAAATTCCCATTTGTTGAAAAACATTTTTTTTAAGGACAAAATGATAAAATTTTGCTATGGTTAGGTTTCAGAAAGATGCAAACAATAATTTCTAATTTTGGGAGATAAAATGAGTGAAAAGCAGATTTTCGAAATTCCGGCATCTACTAAAGCAAAATGCTTCTTTAGAAAAGTCTCCAACTCACGTTAAAAAGACTCAGCAAAACCATTTCTTTGCCAGCATCTATGCCTTTGTCAAACTCGTATGTCTTAAAATGAAAAACTCTATGAACCATTTTGCTATAAAAACAAGATTGTACATAAATGCTCTGAAAGCTTCTATGAAAGAATTACATAC
>JAESQU010000172.1 GCA_016764995.1 SAR324 cluster bacterium
ATCAGAAGGTTTAGACGTACCGTATGAAAACAAAGATCCGGTAGATGAAAATTCAAATCAAACTGACACAGAGCAAAGCAGGGCTGATGAGATTCGTTTAACTGCATTTATCATGATGAAGACAACGGTTTTGTCATAACCTCACTATTAACATCGAAACCTCAATAATTTGTTAAACGGGGAGTAACAGTATGGAAACAGTAAAATTAGATCCAAAATTGATTCCGATGATATTAAATTTGCATCCTCCTTCGGTCTGGATTGATTTTGATGAGTAAGTTGACACACTTTATATTTCTTTTGAAAAACCGCAACATGCTGATGATAGCGTGATGGAAGATGACGGCAATATTTATCATTATCGGGCAAATGAATTGGTAGGTATTACGGTTTTAAATGCAAGCAACAGTTTAAAAAATTAGCACTCAGCATCATGCAACAACAATATAAATACTGCAAAATATGCAGTCTGTAACTTGGACTTCCTAAATAATGACAGTTGCTGAGGCTATTTTTAAGGCCATTAAGATTCGCGAAATCGATTTCGTTTTTTGTGTTCCCGGAGAGAGCTTTCTCGCAACCATGGACTCATTTTACGGATCGCTTAAACCTCTCTTGGTTTCTGCACGCCATGAAGAAGGTGCAGGTATCATGGCCGAAGCATATGCCAAGGCGTCTTCAAAGACGGGTGTCTGTATGGTTACACGCGGACCGGGCTTGACCCATTTGACAATTGCGCTTCATACTGCAAAACAAGACTCAACACCTCTCGTTGTCTTCGTTGGTCAAGTACCAACGCAGGTACGTCACCGCGAAGCTTTTCAAGAATTAGATGTGGTGGAGTTCACACGACCTCTCAGCAAGTGGGCAGTGGAACTTAACCGTGCTGATCGTGTGGCTGAGCTCGTGGACAAGGCTTTCCACATTGCAAATTCAGGCCGCCCTGGTCCAGTTGTCATTAGCCTTCCAGAGGATATCGACAGGAGCTCCGGTGCTAAGCATTCTGTTTGGCGTGGATCAACTGGGAGTAAACCAGCTCCATCAACTGCAGGAGTTGAAAAAGCTGTTTCCATGATTGAAGAGGCGGAACGTCCTTGTATTGTGGCTGGAGAAGGCGTATTAAGCGCAAACGCGACGGACAAACTAGTCCATTTTGCGGAATGCCTTGAAGCACCTGTTTTTACTGCCTGGAGAAGATTCGATGCATTTCCTAACAAGCATCCACTTTATATGGGCGGACTTCATCTCTCATCGCTTAGCAATGATCTGTCTGATCCGTTGAAAAATGCAGACTTGATAATCGCCATTGGCACCAGACTTGACGAGTTTACAACCTTAAACTATTCATCACCGTCAACAGAACAAAAGCTTATCCATATTGATCAATCGCCAGAAGAAACTGGAGGAATTTGGCTTGGAGCTGATCTCGCCCTCTTTGCGGATGCAGGGGAGGCAATAGTCAAAATAGAAGAGGCTTTGAAGCACTCAAAGCGTTTTAAACCATCAAAAGCGCGCCAAACACAAATCGTTGAATGGCATAAACATTTTACAAAACGCACTACGCCTCGCAGCGACAGAATTGGATTTAAGGACGGCACAATTGACCTTGAAGGAGTATATTACGACATATTGAACATTTTAGCTGACGAGGCCAGTATTACTTGTGACGCGGGAGACTTTGGTGGCTGGTTGATACGTTATTATAAATGGAACAAACCGCGAACTTTTTTTGGACCAACAACAGGCGCCATGGGTTATGCTTTACCTGCTGCCATTGCAGCCAAGTTGGCAAGGCCGCATGCTCCAGCACTTGCTTTTGCAGGAGACGGCGGATTCGCAATGACGATGAGTGAACTCGAAACCGCAGTCAGATTAAAGCTGGAAGGCCTTGTTGCGCTTGTTTTCAACAACAATAATTTTGGTACAATTCGAAGGCATCAAAATCGTGAATTTCCAGGTCGACCAGTGGGAACGAGCCTCAGCACAATTGACTTTGCTGCAATAGCAAAAGCCATGGGTGCCGAAGGATTCAAAGTCAGTAAGAATGAGGAGTTTGCCAAAACCTTCAAAGCAGCACTAAACGCCGGACGTCCGGCAGTTATTGATATTACTCTTGGAAATAAGAGCCTTGATCCATGGGCTGACAATAACTAAAGACATATTATATTTTACGCTGGTTAAATTCTTAGCCTCTTGGAAACTGGAAGGAAAAAAAGCGATTCACTTTTTTGAAATTTATTGTTAAACTCTACGACCGTCCAATATGGTGTCTGAACTAAGGATGCCAGGTTTCTCTAATCCAGATATAGAATAAGGAGTAAAATGAAAATCCAAACTCAAGTTTTGACTTATCCCAGCATGACCGAAGCTCTTCTTCTGGGAGGATCGGACAGCAATATCCAAAAGGCAATCCGTTACGCTCTTCTTGCCTTGGCTGGATCGGCTTTGATCACGCTCTGCACTCAAATTTCGGTTCCGCTTTTTCCTGTTCCGATGACTCTGCAAACGTTTGCGGTGTTTTTAATTGGACTGACTTACGGCTGGCGTTTAGGTGGAATCACGGTTGCTCTTTATTTATTTGAGGGAGCGCTTGGATTGCCGGTATTCGCTAAAGGTGGAGCCGGTATGGTCTACTTTATGGGACCGACAGGTGGCTACCTTGTTGGGTTTCTGCTGGCGGCCACAGCCTGCGGATGGTTTGCGGAACGTGGATTTGACCGCAGTTATGCCAAATTATTCGCATCCCTGCTGGTTGGCAACATTCTGCTTTATGCCCCGGGACTGTTATGGTTGGGCAGCCTGATTGGTTGGGACAAACCTGTTTTAGAATATGGACTGTATCCCTTCATTCTGGGGGACTTGTTGAAAATTGCAATGGTGGTGCTTCTGCTTCCAACTGCCTGGAAAATTGTAAATCGGCTGAAACAGTAACACTCCTTGTCATTCCGGGCGAAGCACAGCGTAGACCCGGAATCCAGGGGTACTTCCTTAATTCTTGTACTCAACTTGATTTGAAATCTGGATCCCGGATCAAGTCAAGGATAACAAAAGAATTTTTTTCAGGAGACCATACATAAACGTTCCCTCAAATCATAAATTGTGGAACGTTTGAGCGTGATGGTCTAGTAAGAAGTAAAATCTCCAAAATTTTATCATTTCGACCTTAGAGAGAAATCTTAATATTAGTTTAGTCACTATTGTAAGATTTCTCGTATCGTAAGCAATGACACTTTTTTAGGACTTTTTACAAAGGCATTAAGCATAAATTTCTTTTTTGTTTTTGTCCGGAATGCTGAGGTGAGTCCGGGTCGGTCGTGAATTCCTGTGTAACAGTACCGAAGATCATTTCTTCAATTTTTTGATTTGAGTGAGATTGATTTAACTTAGCTGAAAAATGGCAGAGCATGCATTCCCCCTCACAGAAAAAAACAGATCTCCCGAAAATTTTACTCAAAACCCTCGCCCTCGCCGAAAAATGGCAAAATCGCGCCAACACTTTACGCACCAAAGATGAACTGAAGCAGCAGCAGATGATGCGTCGTTTGCTCAATCATCCGTCCGACAAAACGGTTGTGATGCATTTGGTTGATCAGAGTTTTCGTTCCGGAAATCCGCGCCGCGTGGTCGATCAATTCCGGTACCTGCTGCAGCATCACGGCATTCCCCGCTTCTTTCCGCAAGTCGAGCAGTGGTTGCTCAAGCTATTTTTAAGATTCGGCAACCTCGTTCCGCAAATTTCCCATTCACAAATTTTACGCAAAATCCGTGATGACACACGCAGCACAATTCTTCCGGAAGAACCGGAAATTCTAAATGCGCATTTAAAAAAACGGCAGTCTGAGGGCGTGCAGGTCAATCTCAATCATTTGGGAGAAGCTGTGCTGGGAAACGGAGAAGCGTTAAATCGTTTGAAGCATTATGGGGACTCGCTGCGGAATCCGGACATCCACACTATTTCAATCAAAATTTCGAATATAGTCGCACAACTGCATCCGCTCGGTTTTGAGAATGAACTCGACTTGATTTGTGAGCGGCTTTCAGAACTTTACCGAATTGCCCAAGAAAATCCGGTTTTGCACAGCGACGGTACACGGCGTGCCAAGTTTGTCAATTTGGACATGGAATCCTACCATGATCTGGATTTAACAATGGCCGCTTTCATGCGTACCCTCGATCAAGCGGAATTTAAAAATTTACAGGCCGGAATCGTTTTGCAGGCGTATCTTCCGGATTCTTTTTTACGCCAGCAGGAACTCGTCAAGTGGGCCAAAAAACGTGTCAAAAACGCCGGGACGTCCGGTGCGGGCGGTAGTCCCGTCAAAATGCGTTTGGTAAAAGGTGCGAATTTGGTGATGGAAGCAGTTGAGGCAGAAGTTTTTGGGTGGCCGCTGACGGTATTTGATTCCAAAATTGAAACAGACGCAAATTTCAAACGAATGCTGGAATATGGACTTCAGCCGGAAAATATCGCAGCTGTGCATTTTGGTTTGGCATCACATAATTTGTTTGACTTGGCTTACACACATGTTCTCGCCGAGGAGCGTGGTATTTCAGCAGGTTTGGTTTATGAGATGCTGGAAGGAATGGCCGACCATGTGCGCAGAACTCTCCAGGAGGAAAAACGAAAAGGGGGAAATAAAGAGGCAAATTTATTGCTTTACACCCCGGTGACGAGTCAGGATCAATTCATCAGCGCCATCGCCTATCTCGTAAGGCGGCTTGACGAGAACACGAGTGCGGACAATTTTTTGCGCCATTCATTTGATATCCGAGTTGGTTCACCTGAATGGAAATTTCTCGAAAACCAATTTCTGGAAGCATGGCAACTGAAAGATAAAATATCATTTGAGCCACGTCGTCAGCAAAACCGTAACAAAGAAATCTTTCCGGAAAATCTTGGAACATTTGCGGATCCGATTTTCCGCAATGAACCGGACACGGATTGGGTGCTTCCGGAAAATCGAAAATGGGCCAATAAAATCCGTAAAAAATGGC
>JAESQU010000173.1 GCA_016764995.1 SAR324 cluster bacterium
ACACATTGATACTTAAATTATGTCCTGTCTAAAGAAGATACTTGAAGAAAATAATATTAAAATCTATAGTAATATTTGGTTGGGGTAACTCTTGGAGTTTCTCTCCACCATCGGGGAATATCTCTCCACCCTCTTGGATATAGAATAATCTGGTAGTATTTCAGTATTTTAGAGTTAGATATAAGGAATGGTGTTTAGGAGTTGAGAACATCGGTTCGAATCCCTCTCTCTCCGCCAGCTCACCCGAAAATTGTTATTGGCCGGTCATTCCTGAAATTGATAGTTGATGCTCAAAACTCTTTTCTGCTATAAAAAAATTGCTTCATGAAATATTTTAAGATACATTTTGGCATTGTCTTCCTGATTCTCCTTTTACCAAGTTTGTTTCTGCTTTCATGCAGCAAAAAAGAAGAATCGAACGGCAGTTCAATTTCTTCTACTTCTTCAACAGTTACATGTGCTTCAAGCAGAAGTTTGACTGCCTCCACAAAAGTTCCACTGCTGGTAGTACGCGTACAGTACGCGAATGCAACATTTAATAGTAATGAAACCGTTTGGGCCGATAAAATGTTCGGTACCAGTGACGGACAGATGAACCACTATCTTGACGAAACAACTTACGGAAAATTTCAATTCACCCCTGTTGCCGAAACCTCCGGCTGTACCGATGACGGTGTTGTGACCGTCACCATGTCAGAAAACCATCCCAACACACAGAAAAACTCCTGGGCCTGTTATGCCTCTACTGCAATAAGTGCGACAGATTCCAGCGTAAATTTTGCGGCTTTTGACAATGACAGTAACGGTAAGCTCAGCGTGACCGAACTGCAGGTAATCTTTCTGGTAGCGGGTGGAGAAAGCGCATCAAACATCAATTCTCCCGGCGGCGTATGGGCACAGGCGACTGCTCTACTATGTGACGCGAATGGGGATGGAAGTTATTCAGATGAATCAGGAGAACACGGAATTACACTGGACGCTGTACGGTTTTTAGGACTTAACACGAGCGCTTACGGACAAAACGGCTACTCGCAGTTTGGTGAACGTCAGGGCTCAAGTTCCAGCAATACCTGGGATGCGACAATTGGTGTAATGGCACATGAACTGGGGCATGCTTATTTCCTCTTGCCGGATTTATATTGTTCAAGTGGTACATGCAGTGGTATCGGCAACTTCGGTATGATGGGAGGTGGAGCATGGGGCTACAAATCAAGCAGTGAATATGCAGGTGCGACACCAGTACATTTCAGCGCGTGGGCCAAGGAAAAGCTCAGTATCTGTACCCCACAAACGGTTGATAACGGAACAAACAGTATCACATTGCCCGCGGTTTATCAGAGCAGTACTCACGCCAGTTCCTGCGGAATCTACAAAGCCACAACTTCAACCAGCGGTGAATACTTCCTTTTTGAAAACCGCAGTTCAGGAGGTTATGATCAAGGTTTAAATTATCTTCTCTTGAATGGAAGTGATACCGAATTAGTGAAAAGTAGCTATAGCGGCGGTGCGGCAATCTGGCATGTAAAGGATATATACAGTTCCTGTTTTGCAAATAATGATTGCGAAACACAATCACCTCCATTGGTAGACTTGGAGGAGGCCAATGATGCCGATCTTGACAACGGGTCATCTACCGGCAGAACCACACATTTGTTTTACAGTGCCAACAGCGCGACCTTTGATAACAGCAGTACTCCGGACAGCAAACTCTACGACAACTCTTCTTCCGGAATCAGTGTCACCGGCATCAGCGCGGCTGGAGACAGTATGACTTTAACCATTAGCAAATAAGAGAAATATGAAACTCATCAGCTTGATTATTGTTCTGCTAAGCGGTTTTGCCCTTAATTTAATGGCGGTCCCCGCAGCGCCGTATTTAATCACTTTCGCTCAACCTGACGGTTCCACTTTTCAAGCCCATCTCAGGGGTGACGAAAACTTCAGCTGGATTGAGACGGAAAATAAACAGGTTCTGGTAAAAAGCAAAACCAGCGGTTTTTTCGAATTTGCCTTGTTGCAGGAGGACGCGGAAAAAAATCTAATGCTTGTGCCTTCAGGAATTCCTGTAATCCAGCGCGGCCAATCCGCACTCAGGACAGATTCCGATGTCCCGAATGTTACACGGGCACAACTCGGAAAGATCTGGCAAAGCAGAATTGCCGCAAAAAGAAATATTAAACTGATTCCTGCCAAAAACTCGCCTTAATAATTTTGGTAATGCACTTAAATTTTGCTGAATGTAGGCATCAGTTCCACCGTAATTCTGTCCGCAAGCAACATGCCTTTTGGCGTCAAACACAAATACTGATCTTCCCAGAACGCGCGTCCCTCGTCGCAAAGTCCATTAACAAAATTATGTTGTTGCTTTTGCCAATGCAATCCAAAACGCTTTTGCCAGTCCTCAATATTAATTCCTTTGCACTGACGTAAACCGAGCATCAGAAATTCGGCTGCAAGCTGTTCTGTTAAAAGTCGCTCTTCAAAATCAACAGGCCAGGCTTTCTGTTCAAGTTGCTTGAGATAAGTGTTGAGAGAACGCACGTTGCCCCAACGAGTTTGATTGTGGTATGAGTGCGCACCAACTCCGAATCCTAAATATTCTTGTCCGGACCAGACTAACAAATTATTTTGCCCCTCCTTGTCCTTCTTGGAAAAATTCGAAACTTCATATTGAAATAATCCGGCTTTTTTGAAGCGCTCAGTTGCCCACAAATACATTTCCTCAAATTGCTCCTGGTGTTCTGACTCCCATTTTCGGATTTGCTTATTTTGTCCAAAAGGAGTCTTTTCATGAATTTCCAGACCATACATGGAAATATGTGAAGGTTCACAGGAAAGCGCTTCCTCCACATCATTTTTGAACATCAAAACACTTTGCTCCGGAATCCCAAACATCAAATCAAGGTTCCAATTGTTGATGGGAGAATTAGCAATTACTGTTATGGCATCACGTAAATCAAGACTAGAATGACAACGTCCAAGTTGCTTTAGAGTTGAGTCATGAAAGCTTTGTCCTCCTAAACTTAGTCGATTAACACCAATTTCCGCAAGATCACTGAGATATTCCGGATTTACATCTTCAGGATTCATTTCAAAAGAAATCTCGATATTGTCAGACCACGGAAAACAATTACGGACTTCTCTGAGTAACAAAGACAGTTCCGGAATAGTGAGTCGTGACGGAGTGCCGCCACCAAAATAAATGGATTCAAGGAGATTCTCTCCGGAAAGTTTTTCCTCATCCTTATTCTGCGGTGTTTCTTTCAGGAATTCCGCGCGTCGTTTAATTTCTTCAACCACACCACGGATATATTTACCATGTAAATTGGCTCTATCACGTCTAACCGCAAAGGAACAGAAAGGACAAATTTCTCGACAAAAAGGTATATGCAAATAGACTGCTGGAACTGAACTAATTATTTTTTGATTTTTGTCGGCAAAATTCATTTTTTTTTTACTTTAAATATCAGCTAACTAATGGTTGATGTTTGATTTAACAGAAGAACTTTTATATTGATTTTTTAAGCTAGTAGGACTACATTATCAATCCCGGAACTTGTTAGATATTTTGAAAGTGTCACCAAATTATTAATGTACTCGAAGTGGGGTGTCATTCTATTCCGACAGTGATAAATATTTATGTTTATGATGCTGATATAATAAGTATTATTTTTACCGGGAAAATACAAATAGTTGTGTTTTTTCTAATTTTCGTGAGGCTGAAATACGTTAGTTTCAAGCTTTTTTACCTAAGTCCTGACCGGTCTTTTCCAAGGTCAGCAAACAATGCGATTTTTTCATGATTATTGCATTGAAAATGGCGGATTAGCTTTACATCCAGCCTTTAAGTTTTACACGTTTAAGTATACCTTAATCACCGAAGCGCACCATGGATTGGGTAAACTTCATTTATTTTATAATATAAACCACTAAAAGGCATACATGAAAATCAAACGCCTCTTCACCATGGAAGGTGAAGGACCCTATCAGTCGATAGAGTTTGAAAATCGAAATTCAGTAATACGCAACCCAGACGGCTCTGTAGTCTCAGAGTGGGAAAATGTTTCTGTACCAAAACATTGGTCACAAGTGGCCACTGACATTATGGCACAGAAGTATTTCCGCAAAGCCGGTATTCCCAAACATCTTAAATCCGCAAAAGAAAGAGGCATTCCCGCGTGGCTGCAACCTTCTCTTCACGATCAGGCCAAGGCAGATCAAGAAGCCGCTGAAGCGGAATCTTCCGGAGAAGGAGCGACCATTTCGGAAACCGATGTGCGAGAGGTTTTTCATCGACTCGTCGGTTGCTGGACGTATTGGGGATACAAACACAACTATTTTGATACTGAAGAAGACGCGCACGCTTTTTATGATGAATTATGTCACATGCTGGCCAACCAAATGGCAGCGCCAAACTCTCCACAATGGTTTAATACAGGACTTAACTGGGCTTATGGTTTGGACGGCCCGGCACAGGGACATTATTACGTCGATCCGAAAACAGAAGAAATCATAGCTTCCAAAGACGCATATACCCGCCCACAACCTCATGCGTGCTTTATCCAAGCAGTCAAAGACGATTTGGTACGGGAAGGCGGAATCATGGATTTGTGGACCCGTGAAGCTCGGCTTTTCAAATACGGCTCCGGAACCGGCTCCAACTTTTCAGATTTACGTGGAGATATGGAACCTCTTTCCGGCGGAGGTGTTTCTTCAGGTCTGATGTCATTTCTCAAAATTGGAGATACGGCTGCCGGCGCCATCAAGTCCGGCGGAACGACCCGCCGTGCAGCAAAGATGGTTTGCCTTGACGCAGATCATCCTGATATCGAAAAATTTATTAACTGGAAAGTTCATGAAGAACAAAAAGTTGTGGCACTGGTAGCAGGTTCCAAAACGATAAAAGATTTGATCAATGAACTCTTTAGCGCAATTCACGGCTGGGGCAATGAGACTGAAAAATTTGATCTGAAGTTGAATAAAGACCTGCGCAAAGTTGCCAAAAAAGCTCGGCTGGCACAAATGCCTTTCAGTTATGTTTATCGCATCATCCATTTGACAAAACAAGGTTACACGGAAGTGGCGTTTGAGGAATACGACACAGACTGGGATTCTGAAGCATATAGAACGGTTGCTGGACAAAACGCGAACAATTCCATTCGGCTCGATAATACGTTCATGGAAGCCGTTGAACAGGACAAAGATTGGGAACTTTTCTGGCGGGTTGAGAAGGTTAAAGCCAAAGCAGAGGGCAGAGAGCCGGTTCCGTGCAAGAAGCTCAAGGCGAAGGAACTCTGGGAAGAGATTGCCTATGCAGCATGGGCTTCAGCAGATCCCGGAATTCAGTTTGATTCAACTATTAATGAATGGCACACATGCCCCGCAGATGGAAAGATTCGAGCATCCAATCCTTGCAGTGAGTATATGTTTCTGGATGACACAGCTTGTAATCTGGCATCCTTGAATTTGATGCGGTTCCGTGATCCGAAAACCGGAGAGCTTGATATTACAAAATTTCGTCATGGTTCAAGGATTTGGACAATTGTGTTAGAAATTAGTGTTTTAATGGCACAATTTCCTAGCAGAAACATTGCTAAGCTTTCCTACGAATTCCGGACACTCGGTTTAGGTTACGCCAATATGGGGACGTATTTAATGGTAAACGGCATTCCCTATGATTCTCCGGAAGCCCTTTCGGTTTGCGGTGCAGTGACTTCCATCATGCACATGACCTCATACGCAACGTCCGCTGAGATGGCAAAGGAACTGGGCACATTTTCCGGCTATGAACGTAACAAGGTAAATATGTTGCGGGTGGTCCGGAATCACCGGCGGGCAAGTTTTCGCGCACCGGATAGTCAGTATGAAGGTTTGACTATCAAACCAATCGGCATTGACAGTCAGCATTGTCCTCCGGAATTGCTCAAGGCAGCTCAACAAGATGCCAATCTGGCGCTAAAGCTCGGTGAAAAATATGGCTACCGTAATGCACAAGTCACAGTGATTGCGCCCACCGGAACCATTGGTTTGTTGATGGATTGCGACACTACCGGAATTGAGCCGGACTTTGCTTTGGTTAAGTTTAAAAAACTCGCTGGCGGAGGTTATTTCAAAATCATTAATAAATCCATACCTTTAGCTTTACAAAAACTTGGCCATGAAGACTCCGAAATTTCTGATATTGTGCACTATATCAAGGGATACGCACGTTTAGAAGGAAGTCCCTGCATCAATGCAAATGTCTTGCGCAGCAAAGGTTTTACGGACG
>JAESQU010000013.1 GCA_016764995.1 SAR324 cluster bacterium
GTCTGTGTCTGCAATTGAGATCCACCAATGTTCGTCGCTGTGTTTGATGAGAATGGGATCGTTGATCATACCTCCGTTTTCGTCACAAAGCGGTGCATAAAAACACTGTCCGAGTTCGGCTTTGGACAAGTCCCGCGGTGTCATTAACTGGACAAGTTTCAGTGTGTCCGGGCCTGAGATTTCAACTTGACGCTGGCAAGAGACGTCCCACACCTGAACCGCTTCACAGAGGTGCCAGTAATCTTCTTCGAGACTGCGGAAAATGGAAGGCAAAAGCATGTGATTGTAAACTGTGTAGGCCTTTGCCCCACACGCCTCAACACGGCTGCTGAAAGGAGTTAAACGCGTTCTGGTGGAAATTAAAAGTTCAGGATTCACGAGTCTTTAATATTGAAGATGAAACCGAATTTACGGAATAGTTACGGTGCAGACAACAAAACAGAATAGCTGCTCACGATAACAAAGAATACGGTTAAAGCAAGTTTTTTTGCGTTATAATTTTGGAGAACAATGAGTATTTTTTTCAAAAACCAAAGTCTTGAAATATTCCTTGCATCCTGAAGGAAATCAGTGAATGATGAAAAGGGTTTATTCAAGGTTTTCAGTATACTATTCTTCTCATTTGTCTTTCCGGGCGAAGCCGAGTGCAGACCCTGAACAGGAGTGTTGTTTATAATCTTGTCCTTAATCCTGTCGTGTTTCTGGATCCCGGATCAAGTCCGGGATGACATAATTTTTTCTTTTTCAGCAAGCCATTAGTATAAAATTATTCAAGTAGCCAACCATGTCATCCATTCATCCGCAAATGCAGGCCGTTCTGCAAAAGAGTTCCACCTTGATTCCTACATTTTCATACTCGGAAACTCCACTTCCGGAAATTCGGAAATTATATGCAGAGGAACGGAAGTTCTGGAATTCCGAAGGTCCGCGGCTTCCTGCGGTTTTTGACACACAGGTTAAAGGTCCGCTCGGAAATATCCAAATCCGGATTTATCATCCTGATCCGGAAAACACTTTGCCTGCGCTGGTATATTTGCATGGAGGAGGATTTGTAGTCGGTAGCAATGATACACACGACCGCATCATGCGCGAACTGGCATTCCGTTCCGGATGTGCAGTAGTTGGAGTGGAATACTCCTTATCTCCGGAACAAAAATTCCCAGTTGCGATAGAGGAAACATTGTCAGTTTTGAAATGGCTGAAACATGATTTACCACGCAAAGATAATCCGGCGTTCAACCTTGATCCGGAACGTGTGGTACTTGGCGGAGATTCAGCCGGAGCGAGCCTGAGCATGGGCGCGGCCTTAAGTTTCAAAAATAATTTGAGCGGATTATTGCTGATTTATGGTTGGTTTGGTTTGCGTGATTCATGTTCTTCACGCTTGTTCGGAGGCCCTGAAGATGGTTTGAGCGAGGAAAATCGTGCTTTTTACCAGGATGCTTATTTGCGTTCTCCGGAAGATTTGTCCGATCCGAAAATGGACATCTTGAACGCGGAATTGCAGGGGCTGCCTTCGTCATGTCTGATTGTTTCAGATATGGATCCTTTGCTGGATGACAGCAAGGCGCTTGCCGCCTTATTGGAGAAAGCCGGAGTTCCATGTGAACTACATCTGCATCAAGGCGTTCTGCACGGATTTTTGCACTACAGCAGTATGCTGGATGCCGCTGTAACCGCGCTCAATCAAGGCGCGGATTTTTTACGGAGAGTTTTTGTTCTGTGAAGCGATAAGTTAGACATTCAGTCGACATAAATAATTCCTTCACTGACCATCACGCAATTTCCACCAATATAAGTTGAAATAACTTTTCCATCTTTTTTCTGAGTACGTGCCTTCAAACTGCTAGGACGATCCATCTCATTGCCCTGAGAGATCAGCCATTCAAAATTTCCATCACTCTCATCATTGTAATGGGTCAGTAATCCGCCTAAAGCACAATTAGCGCTTCCAGTTGCAGGGTCTTCCGGTACTCCGTCAAAAGGCGCAAACACGCGTGCCCGAATATCAAATTCATCATTACTTCTGGTGTAGATGTGAACATCTGGAATAATGTCTAGAGCAGCTAACTTCTTAAATCCATTCAGGTTAACACTTGCCTCCTCCAAGGCCGATTGATCTTGTAATTCTGCTATCAGAAATGGCAAACCAACTGAAACAATTTGAGGCGGATGTGTATCTGTAATTATTTTGCCGGGAGCCAGTGATATTGCTGAAGCAAATATTTCAACCGATATGCTCTTTCCAAACGTAATTTTTTCCGGAGCTTGGAGTTCACACCAAAACGACCCTGCATCAAGTTTGTGTAAAGTTATTGGAACCAAACCTGCTTTTTCTTCAAAGACGATTTCCGTTTTTTCGTAAAATTCTCCAATTATGCCCGATGTTGCCAATACAAATGCGGTTCCAATATTTGGATGGCCTGCAAACGGAACCTCTATAGAAGGTGTGAAAATCCGAACTTTTCGAGTATTTCCTTTTTCCGGAGGAAAAACAAATGTACTCTCAGAATAATTAAACTCTCTGGCAATTTGTTGCATTTGTTTATCTGTGAGTCCACTTGCATCAGGTAATACTGCCAGTTGATTACCTCCAAATCGTTTGTTAGTGAAAACATCACAAATGTAATATTTGTACTGCATAGTATTAAATTCTAGAATGACTAACGCCCGTAACAACGATCTGCCGTAAACTGGACTGGCGTTTGCGCTGCAATCGAGCACTTCATCCCCTGGTTATGGGGAAAAACCGCTTCGATTTATTAACGTGGAAGTAATGACCAACCGTTAAACTGATAAATTCTGTGAATTAACTTTTGACCAACCACCGACAGGCCAGCTAAAGTTGCTATCAAGCAAGCAAAGACACTCTAAGATTGAGTGAAATCAGCAGGCTGGATATGTTGGATGCTTCCGTAAAGGTTCGTGATCAAGACACTGATTATTTACGGAAAGTTATTTTTCAGTGAAGGAAATATTTAATTGCTTTGTTATCTTCTTTCGTCAGTTACCCGATATTTCAACCTCTGCCTCAATCTCAACCGGCGTACCAAAAGGCAACTCTGCTAAACCCACGGCGGATCGACAATGGTCTCCACATTCTTCGCCGAATACATCGATTATCAAGTCCGAGAATCCATTTATCACCTGCGGTGTTTGCACGAAACCCGGTGCCACATTGATCATGCCAAATACGCGAAGCCACGCGGTAATCCGGTCAAGTGAACCAAGCTCACGTTTAAGGCTACTCAACATTGCCAGTCCAGTAAGCCGAGCAGCTTGATATCCATGTTCTATTGAAACTTCTGCGCCAACTTTTCCGACAATTTCGGAGATAGAACCGTCCGCATTCAAAGCAATATGACCCGAAACGAATGCTCTATTTCCTCGAACACGAATCCAGGAAAAAGGTAAATTCACATTTGGCGGAAGCTTTAAGGGCTCAGGTAGAACCAGCTTTAACTCCTCAATTCTCTTATCTGGGGACATATCTCCTCTTCTCTTGTTGTGACGTATAAATCCGGCATTTATGAATACAGGTTGATGTGTTTAGCAGGTTTGATTTGGAACTCTCACTATTCTCGTTAATGAGCATGTGCTTGTTGGCTTTCACGTATGTCTTGAATATTATTTTTGATTTCAGCTTGTTGCATGATTATTAGGTTAAGCTCTCCGCATTTTTTCTTAAACAACATTTTTTATATTTCTTCCCGCTTCCACATGGACAAGGATCATTTCTACCCACCTTAGATTCTGGGAGATCAAAAGAATGGTTCGTGGTCTGTCGATACTTATCAAAATCCAACTCTAACTTTTGTGTAGAACGAGTCAAACGAAGTCCCATTGCAATTTCTATGTCTTCGAAGTCCCCAATAATACCGTGATCAACAGATTCATTTTGAAATGCCTTTCGAATCACATCAATTGAAACTACTGCTTCGAGATTTACAAGAAAGCTGATTAAAAATCCATTTAACGACTCATCGTTATGACTAAATTGTGTCAACTGCTTTGTTAATGTCTCAACGCATTGTTCTCGACTATCTGGATATTCTATACCAATTTCTTTTATACCATTTGCCACACATATTCTTGCAAAAAGTCCATATCCTGTTGCAAGATAAGAAGATAATTCAGGAATGGCTTGTGGACCAATCATCATAAAAACTTTTGGATACTCTTCGCTCACCCAATCATCATCTTCATCATCAATTCGATAGACTTGTTCTAGTAAGGGTTTAACTGCTTCAACCGCTTGAAGTTGCCCTAAGACTCGCCAGGCATGAACGGAAGACCACACCTCTTCACTGTCTGAATCAGCATTAAGTAAATCTTCATCCGACAGCATCCGTATCAATTCAGGGATATGCTCAGAAGAAAATCCCAATTCTAAATAATTTGGCCACTTACTCGAATTTGAACGACAATCTCCTTGAGTCAACAACTGACTGACAGGAGGTAAAAAGTTATCTTCACTCATAAGACTTTAACTATTGATGTTTTAAAATTCAACTTTGCCGAAATTGTTGTCTTTCTACCTCAAAGTGTGATCCCCATTTTTGCTTGGCTCCGTTAGCTTATGAAAATTAACTAATGCAAGAATGTTAATTTTTGTTATTGCTTCAGAGAATAAAGTTGATAAAAATAATCTCGGCTACAATATTTTCA
>JAESQU010000174.1 GCA_016764995.1 SAR324 cluster bacterium
GATGCCGGAAAAAATGAGTGAGGCACGTAAATCTCTCGGACTTGGAAAAGAGGCGATTCCATTTGAAAAACTCACTCCAGGATTATTGGAGTCTGGGACGGTACTTCCGAAACCAACACCGCTGTTTCCTAAAATGAAACCCTTGGCTCAGGAAAAAACTGCCTCAGAAGTAAAACAGACTGAAAAATCTGCAGGCACAGTTGCTGATGAGAGCAAAGAATGGTTTGCGTTTGATGATTTTCAGAAAATGGAATTGAAGGTTGGTCATATCAAAACTTGCCGGAAAGTTGAAAAGTCAGCCAAGTTGCTCTGTTCCGAGGTTGATTTGGGCGAGGGACGATTACGTTCAATTGTTTCCGGAGCAGCGGAATTCTACTCGCCGGAAGAATTGACTGACCGGCGTGTGCTGGTTGTGGCAAACCTCAAACCGGTTAAATTGATGGGTGAAATTTCGGAGGGAATGATTCTTTTTTCAGACGATCAGGGAAAACTTGTTTTGATAGAGGCACCTGATCAGGTAAATCCAGGAGTAACGGTACGTTGAAAATCCTTGAAATGGGTTGACAAACTGCGCTTTGAGTGAAATACTTCTGTGTTCAGGACAATATTTAATTAGCAAACAAAGAGACTTTTTAACAATAAAATCACAATGACAATTGCTTCCGGCTACCTGCCTATTTTGATCATGATTGTTCTGGGTGTTATTCTTGCTGGAACATTCAGTTGCATCGGTCTCTTTTTAGGCCCAAAATTGAGAGGAGAGGCCAAGCTGGCCCCCTTCGAATCAGGCTTCGTGAGGGACGGAATGGAGGGACAGCGATACGACGTCAAATTTTATATGACGGCATTGGTTTTTCTTATCTTTGACGTGGAAGTCGTATTCCTCTATCCGTGGGCCGTACAGATACGTGAATTAGGCTGGTTTGGCTTTGTGGCCGCCTCAATCTTTTTGGGGATACTGATTCTGGGTTTGGCTTACGATTGGAAAAAAGGCGCACTGGAGTGGGAATAATGCAGATGGAGCAGTTTTCTTTAAACTACTTTCATCCGGAGCCATCGGACCAGACTTTACTAAAAACAGTAAAGTGTTAAATGAACGTTTATGAGTGAATCAAGAAAGCCTGCAAAACCAACTGTTCAACTGGAGAATGATCGAGTAATCGTTACCGAATGGAGGTTTGCACCGGGCGCAGAAACAACCTGGCATCAACACGAGTATGATTATGTTGTTGTGCCTCAGACTACCGGTAAACTGCACATTCAAACGGAAACGGAGGAAATCGTTGCAGAATTAGTTTCCGGAATTTCTTATGCACGTACAAAAGGCGTAAAGCACAATGTGGTCAACCAGAATGAGCACGAGTTTGTCTTTGTGGAAATTGAGTTGAAATAAAGTATACTCGGCCTCTTCACGATGAGGCAAACTGCAGATAATTAAAATTAACTTGGATTAGATGCAAACAATTATTGAAAAAGATGGAGATGGTTATCTCGCAAAAGTGAAAGATCAGCCCAATCTTATTGCATTTGCATACTCAGAGAAGGAAGCTGTTCAGGAACTAAAAAATGTTGTTGAAATGATAATGGACTATCATCTTGAACAAATTAATGCAGAACGTCTTAATTAGAAATGAGTGGAGAGGCGGTTGTTAAAAATTCTATCTATGACAAGAGAAGAATTCAGGAACATCAAATAATGTTAACTTAACAGGAGCAAATTATGGATACAGATTATGGTGGTTTCAAAACAACAACATTTGACAGTGTTGTCAACTGGTCCAGAAAGTTTTCACTTTTTCAATATCCGTTTGTAACAGCATGTTGCGGAATGGAGTACATGGCTGCAGCCTGTTCCCATTACGATATGGCCCGTTTTGGCGCGGAAATCCCCAGATTTTCGCCGAGACAGGCGGATGTCCTTTGGGTAGTTGGCACCATTACTCATAAAATGTCACCGATTCTAAAAACTATTTACGATCAAATGGCCGATCCGAAATGGGTAATTGCTTTTGGTGCCTGTGCTTCTACCGGAGGTTTTTATCAAAATTATTCTGTTCTCCAGGGGATTGACCGTTTGATTCCGGTTGATCTCTATATCGCAGGGTGTCCTCCACGTCCTGAAGCAGTGCTGGACGGACTTATGGAATTGCAAAACAGTATTCAGCATGACGGCCCAAAGGCTAACGGCATTACCCCAACCGCAATCAGACACGAAAATCAAAAAGTGGATCAGCTCAATCGATATTTTGAAATTTCCAAAAAAGAAGTCTTTGAGAATCAGCAAAATCCCAGAAGCAATCGTGTCAGCAAACCGGGATTCACCTATTCTGAAGATTTCATCAATGTCAGTCCGCATATTGGTTATGATTCTCCAAAAATGCAAAAAGATAAAGCAGCACTTAAAGAAGAATAACGATTGTTTTTAACTAAAATTGAAGCTATAAAAAATTAATGAGTGAAGAAATTTCCACAAAGGAAACGGAAGTAGCACCGGAAACAGGAGAACTAACCGCGCTGCTTCAAGAGGAATTTCCGGATGCCGTCACAGGCTTTCATGCTCACCGGGGCGATGAAACTGTCGTGATTAAACGAGACGCACTGGAGTCTGTTTGCCGTTTTTTAAGAGATGATTCACGTTGTTCTTTTGAGATTATGATGGATTTGACCGCAGTTGATCGTCTTGAAATGAATCAGACTCCGCGTTTCGAAATGGTTTATCATTTTAAGTCATTGACCCATGCACGACGTTTGCGAATAAAAGTACTGTTAGCAGAAGATGACTGTAAAATAGCTTCAATCCACCATTTGTGGAAAGCAGTAGACTGGTATGAGCGGGAATGTTATGACATGTTCGGAATTCATTTCGAGGGACATCCGGACTTGAGGCGAATTTTGATGTACGAAGAATTTGAAGGGTATCCGCTCCGAAAAGACTATCCAATTGATAAACAACAGCCTTTGGTGGAACTCAAAGAAGTCGAAGAACGTCACGTTTACGGGAGGCACGCATGACGGACATGAGCGCACTTCAGTCAAGGATTGAGGGGGATTCATCCGGAGAAGATTTTTCTGCTTCAATAATGAGCATCGAAATTGGTCCTGCTCATCCGGCGATGCACGGAATTGTACGCTTCACCACCCATTTGGATGGAGAACTGATTGTAGGAATGGATCCGGAAATCGGATATTTACATCGTGGTTTTGAAAAGGAATCGGAAAATTCCAAATGGATTCAGGTAATTCCTTATACCGATCGCTTGAATTACGTTTCTCCTTTGCTGAATAATATCGGTTATTCGATGGCGGTGGAAAAACTCTATGGAATTGAAGCGCCGCGCCGCGCGGAATTCACACGAGTTATCATGGGTGAAATTTCACGTATCACCGATCATCTGACTTGCCTTGGAGCAGTGGCCATGGAGATTGGCGCATTTACCTTTTTTCTCTGGTTTATTAAAGCGCGTGAATATCTTTGGGAACTGGTTGAGGAAATGACGGGTGCGCGACTGACGACAAACTGGACGCGCTTCGGCGGAAATGCCAGCGATCTTCCGGATGGTTTTTTGAATGATCTCGCTGACCGTCTGGTCAAGTTAAAAGAGATTATGCGTGAATGTGACAAGCTGCTCACACGTAATAAAATTTTCATTGACCGAGTCAAAGATGTCGGCTCTTTTTCTAAAGAAGATGCTCTTTCTTTTGGATTCACCGGGCCGTTGTTGCGGGCCAGTGGAATTCCTTATGATGTACGGAGGGCTGATCCTTATTCCGTTTATGATGAACTCGATTTTGAAATTCCTGTAGGAAGCGTCGGTGATTGCTTTGATCGCTTTTTGGTGCGGATGGAAGAAATTAGACAAAGCATTCTCATCATCGAACAGGCCGCTGACAAAATGCCGGAAGGACCTTATATGACCGACGAAAGGATGATGCACTATCCGGACAAGAAAGATGTTTACGGAATATCGAAGGACTGATAGATCACTTCAAACTGGTCATGGAAGGCCACCAACCCCCTGCCGGAGAAGTCTATATGCCAATTGAAGGCGGAAACGGCGAAATGGGCTTTTATCTTGTTTCAGATGGTAGCGGCGATCCTGTTCGGGTGAGGATGCGACCGCCTTGTTTTAATTTAGTTGCAGCCATGCCGGCCATGACAATTGGTCATTATGTCGCGGATATTGTACCGATTTTTGGATCAGTCAACATGATTGGTGGAGAGTTGGACCGCTAAGTCAAGATTATTTAAAATAGTTAAGCAAAACAAAAATGGAAATTATACTTGAAATAATCATGATTCCAGCAGTGCTTGCCACCATAAAAATTTTGGTGATAATCCTGATGTTTGCCATGCCGTTGGGTACAGTACTTACGCTGATGGAACGCAAATGGAGCGCCATGATTCAGGACAGAGTAGGCCCTAACCGAGCCAACATCGGCAAATTTACCGGACATGGCGCCCTGCATCTTGCCGCGGATGGGTTGAAATCAATCTTCAAAGAAGATACGATGCCCAAAGGCGCAGACGGTTTTTTGTACTTGATTGCGCCCTTTTTCGGATTGATTGCAGGAGTCGCGACTTTTGCCATCATTCCGCTTGCGGGGCCAATCGGCGATTTTACTTTTCAAGTGACAGATATTGAACCGGGGCTGCTTTTCATTTTTGCCATCACCTCACTCAGTGTCTATGGCGCAGTGCTCGCGGGGTCAAGCTCAAACAGTAAATTTGCTTTACTTGGAGGTACTCGGGCTGCTGCTCAAATGATTTCCTATGAAGTGTTTATGGGGCTGGCTTTAATGGGAATTTTCATGGTTTACGGAACGACCAGAGTAAGCGGAATTGTAGACGGACAGAATGAATACTGGTTTGGAAATCTGATTCCAATGTGGGGTGTTTTTACGCAGCCTCTTGGATTTTTGCTCTTTTTTACCGCATTGGTCGCGGAAACTAAACGTGCTCCGTTTGATGCTCCTGAAGGCGAATCTGAAATTGTTGCCGGATATTTTCTGGAATATTCCGGAATGCGCTGGTCGGCTTTTATGCTTGCGGAATATGTGGCGCTCGTCGGTGTTGCTTCCTTGATCACAACACTCTTTTTTGGAGGCTATCATATTCCCTGGCTGCACCTTTGGGAAAGTGCTCCGCAGTGGTTAGTGACTATCATGCAAGTAATAAAATTTTCCATTTTCACTTTGTTTTTCTGCTGGTTTCAAATTCAATTACGCTGGACAGTGCCTAAATTTCGTTTCGACCAGACAATGTCTCTCGGCTGGAAAAAACTACTACCGCTGTCGCTGGTAAACGTGATTGTAACCGCATTTGTTATTCTAGCGTTTGCATGAAAGTTAAGACGCTGAAAAGGTTTTAGAGTAATTAATGGACTTAACATTCATGCGTCAGGGATACGAGAACTCTGGCCTAACAAAAGAGCAGTTAAATTCAAATCCGTTTTTGCAATTTGAAACATGGTTTTCAGAGGCAAATGAAGCTGAACCCATTCCGAATGCCATGAGTTTGGCGACTGTCGGCCGTTCTGGAGCACCGATGTTGAGAACGGTTCTGCTGAAGCTGTTTGATCATAAAGGGTTTGTGTTTTTCACTAATTATAAAAGCAGGAAGGCCGATCAAATTGCGGAAAACCCAAATGTTGCCATGCTGTTTAACTGGGTGGCAATGGAACGTCAAGTAAGCATAAGTGGAGTCGCGGAAAAAATTGAGACAAGTGAATCCCTTAAATATTTTTTGAGCCGTCCACGAGGTAGTCAACTTGGGGCTTGGGTTTCAGATCAAAAATCGGTCTTGTCTTCAAGGAAAATATTGGAAATGAAGCTTGACGAAATAAAACGTAAATTTGCAAAAGGAAAAATTCCACTGCCGGATTTTTGGGGTGGATACAGAATTAAACCTGAAAATTTTGAATTTTGGCAGGGACGTCCCAATAGATTGCATGACCGTTTTTTGTACTCCAAAACAACGGATGAATCATGGTCTATTGAACGTCTGGCGCCATAACAAAAATTGATTAGAAATCGAAAAATGAAACAGAAGTGTTTATTGGAGGCTCCATGAAATTAAAGGTTAAAAAAGTTCAAAGGATAGACGGTGTACGGGAATCATTTTATTTTCCCGCGATTTTTTCAGGATTGCGGCTCACGGTAAAACATTTTTGGCGGAATCTCTTTGGTTCTAAAGATGTGGTAACTATCAATTATCCTGAAGAGAAACGCCACGTTTCTGAACGCTGGCGCGGACGTCATAGGTTGACTCGACGTGACGACGGGTTTCTGAGTTGTGTTGCCTGCTACATGTGCGAAACAATTTGTCCGTCAAAATGTATTCATATTGAATCCGGGGAGCATCCGGACCTCTCAGTTGAAAAATATCCTGTAGTTTTTAATATCGATGAACTGCGTTGTGTCTTTTGCGGACTCTGTGTTGAAGCATGCCCAAAAGACGCGATTCGGATGGACACCGGAATTATTTCTATGGCTTATACATCGCGTGAAACATTTGATTTTACACGAGATTTACTGAGAGACAATTACGATCCAAAAGCTCATGCTAATCCCAAGTATGGTGATTACGACTTGCCGTCTCCATCCAGTCAAGAGGAAGCATTGCCCAACTCTCAAGGGGTTCCGGCAACCTAGAATCTTTTCATGGACTCCTCAAAAGAAGTTTTCACGCCTGAAGAAAAGGTCATACTTTCTTCTTATGTCACCAACACAGACCGCTCCATTTTTACACTTACCAATCTTCCGGAAGTGATCAAAGGAGCTCTGTTTTCCCGTTATTCCCGCTCGACGCTCGGACTTCGCACATTACTGCTCAGAGATTTTATTCAGAAAAAAGAATCCAAGTTTGCGGAAATTCAAGCTGGAGCTAAAAATCCTGATACTGCGCAAAACGCCAAATTGGCCATTGAATCCGCGCAAAATTTTTACGACAGGATTCTTGATGGATATGGTGATGATTCGATCGGCGAACTTGGCGGGGCTCATTTGGCACTGGAAAATATTTCTATCTTAGCCACCAAAACCGTGCAGGATGCCCGAATCGGCGGTTCTCCGTTAGAAAAATCTACACGCTACGTCAGTTTTGCTGATAAAATAAAGTTAACTTCCGGAAAGGAGGAATTCCGTTTTTATCAGGAACCAACTTTGCTGAATTCTGTGCACAGGGATTTGTATTTGAAAACTTGCCGGAATTTGTTTGAAACTTACATCCGCTTCACCGAACCAATGCGGAAACACGTCCGGAAACAGTTGCCTCGTGATCCGGAAATCAGTAAGGCCGCTTACGAACGTTCTGTGGTTGCACGTGCCTATGACATTATCCGTGGACTCTTACCTTCCGCAACTCTGACAAATATGGGTGTTTTTGGCAACGGGCGTTTTTTTGAAACTCTGATAACAAAATTGAGGGCAGAACCGATTAAGGAACTGAATGAAATTGGACAATTCAGCTATGAAGAATTGACAAAAGTTATTCCTTCTTTTGTCCGACGTGCGGATGCGGAACACCGATATTTTCAAGATTTTCGGAATTTCGGACAGGCTCAACAAGAACTCGTTCGTAATTTTGCTGAGACCCACCTGGGACGGTTGAAAGCATACACTACGGAATCTGTGCGTTTGATCGATTTTGATCCGGAAGCGGAAACTAAAC
>JAESQU010000175.1 GCA_016764995.1 SAR324 cluster bacterium
GAAGGACGATCTACTTGTTCGTCGCGAAATATTATCAAAAGAGGGAAAAGACGCCCCCTCAAATCTTGGTTATGGTGCAGGTACCGGTTTGATGATGGGCACCTGGTTTGCTTTTATTCGCAAAGAAACTAATACTCGTCAACAATTCCGTACAATTGGTACAAGCACCGTACTTGGAGCTTTGATTGGGATCATGTTAGGTACACGCAGTGTCTGGAATCCCGGTGCTCCTAGACCAGATGAAATTCCTGAACCCACCGGCTTTCTGCAGACTCCCGCAGGCTGGTTATTTGCACAAAATGGAGATGAGTTAAAAATTGCCTACCGTTGGAAGTTTTAGCAACACCTACGCCAAATAAAGCTGAAAGAGATCAGTTAAAGGAGTCAGCTTTTGCAAAACGAGTTTTTGTAAAAACCCACTTCATACAGCCCTTAAACTATTCTTCCTCACCGACTTCGAATTAATTTGTTTAAGAGCCGCATATTTTCTTTAAAGCGGTAGCTGATTGTATTCAGCAAAATTCCAATACCCATACTGCCAAAACCAAGTAACATCAATCCGGTTGCTAAAATTGCGGTTGGAACTTTGTTTACGTATTCGTCTTCCAGATAATCCATGATAACCCAGATTCCGGAAATACCTCCTGCAATAAAAAAAGCCAGTCCAATCAAGCCAAAAAAAGTAAAAGGTTTGTAGGCTTTGGCGATTATCGCAATTTCCGCAAGCACCCTGAAACCGTCATGAAAAGTGCGCAACTTTGACTCGGATCCCTCTGGGCGTTCCCGGTAGGGCAGAGGAACTTCTTCAATCCGGAATCCATAATCCAGGATTCTGATAGTCATTTCTGTTTCAACTTCAAAGCCTGAAGAAAGTATTGGTATGGATTGTACCAATTCACGGCTGTATGCACGGTATCCTGACATGATATCAGTCAGCTTGTTATTAAAAATCCAGTTAACCAGCTTGCGTACTAAATTGTTACCAAATACATGTAGCGGTCTAAAAGATTTTTCAGTGTACTCTGCCAGTCGAGCGCCAACCGCCATATCCGCGCGATCCTGCATTACAGGTTCCAGCAGTTTTCTTACATGCTCAGCAGAATAGGTGTCATCGCCATCAACTAAAACATAATAATCAGCATCCACTTTGCGGAACATATTTGCCACCACATAGCCCTTCCCCGGCCGATATTCCGGGATCACTTTTGCTCCGGACTCCACGGCGATTGCTGCCGTACGGTCTGTGCTGTTGTTATCAAAAACAATGATTTCCGCTTCAGGTATTGATGCCTGAAAATCACGAATCACCTTGCCAATCGTAATTTCTTCATTGAGGCAAGGAATCAGTATTACAATTTTAATTTTAGGATCGTTACTCATAAGTTTCAGCGAAATAGTTCTGCTCAAAGTCTATATTTTTTTTTGATACTTCGCAACTCTTGTTCAATTTCATTTTCAGTATAATTTGCATGAGCGGAAGCCGCTTGTCTTGAAGTAGTTTTGATTCTGTGTTTCAAACGCTCTAATTCTGCTTCCAAATTATCCAAAGGCTCTTGGTGCGCGCGGTCATTTGTCTGGGCATTGTTATTTGTGCTTTCAGCATTATTCCTGTATTCTGCGTGATCGTTAACGGTCTCAGTTATTTCTTGAAAAATGTTCCGTGCCCACTCAACCAGCATTTCCAGAGGGTCCCTGAAATTTAAACCGAATTGCTCCAGCATTTCTTCGACATCATTAAGCAGGTCTTCTAATGTGTCTTCCGGCTCTGAAGCTGATGATTTTTGTGAATTTCCCGGATAGTCAGTTTTTTCCTTAAAGCCGCTTCTCGCCGAAGAAAAACTTGAGCTTCTTCTATTATTCTGGTCATGTGGTTGTTGTGATTTTGTGCCGGTTTCTCCAAGTTGGCGGTCAAAAATCCGACGTTTTTCTGGATCCGCTAAAGTTTCGTATGCCTGAGTCAGCCGCACAAATTTCTTTTGCCGGCGTTTACGTTCTTCTGCGGAAACGTGCTGAAACAAGTCCGGGTGGCAGGATTTTGCTTTTTTGCGAAATGCACTGCGGATCAAAGAAAGGTCCGCGTCCGGAGATACTTCAAACAAGTTGTAGTAATTTTCCATTATTTAACAAACAACCAACGATTTATTAGCCATGGAACGCATCCTCTATTTTGACTTAGAAACCAAGTATTCTGCCGATGAAGTGGGCGGTTGGGGTAATATTGAAGACATGGGGATGTCAATCGGAGTGATCTGGGACACATCCGATGCGAAATTCCATGTCTATATTGAACACCAAATTCAGGAAATGGTCGATCATTTTTATCGTGCGGATCAAATTGTCGGTTTTAATCATGTTGGTTTTGACTATCGTGTTGTGTCCGGAGTCCGTCACGCAGACTCCCATGAACGTTCCCAACTTCATACCGAATTAGCCGGATTGAAAAATTTTGATATGCTGCTCGAATTAAAAAAACTCCTTGGCCATAGACTCAAACTTGAATCCATCGCAAAGCCAACTCTCGGCACAGGAAAATCCGCTGACGGCCTCCAGGCGCTCAAGTGGTACAAGGAGGGCAAACTGGATAAAATTATTGAATACTGCAAAGTTGATGTTGAAGTCACACGTGATGTACATCGTTACGCAATTGAAAATGGAAAACTGCATTATGATTCACGGAGCGGAATTAAAACTGTGAAACTCAACTGGGATGTCCCTCCGGCAAAACAGGAACCACAGCAAATGTCTTTGTTTTAGTCGAGGATGTGTTAGACACCAAAACGCTAAGGTCACCAAAATAAACTTAGTGTGTCTAAGCGAGCTTTACGATTAAAATTCTTCAATCATGATGAACTCGCATAAAGTCAAAATGACACACTTGTTTGTCATTCCCGCGAAAGCTGGAATTCATTATTTCAAATACTTACAAGTTTCTGGATTCCCGCTTTCGCGGGAATGACAACTATTTACGACGGAATCAATCATGACTTTTTTTGAAAAACTGGAAAATCAAGTTTGTACCAAACAGAGCTATCTCTGTGTTGGTTTGGATCCGGTCTGGGAAAAAATTCCACAGCATTTGCCGCGTACTCAGGAAGGTTTGCTTGAATTCCTGTTGATGATTGTAGAAAAAACGAAAGCACATGCTGCCGTTTTCAAACCGAATTTTGCCTACTTTGAAGTTTTAGGTGTTTCCGGAATGGAGGTTTTACAGGAATTGATTCGGAAAATTCCACCGGAAATTCCTGTGATCGGTGACGCGAAACGGGGAGATGTTGGACATTCCGCGAAAATGTACGCGAAGTCGGTTTTTGAAACTTTTGGTTGTGATGCGGTTACGGTAACACCCTATCAGGGACAGGATGCTTTGCAACCGTTTTTTGATTTTCCGGATCGCGGCGTTTTTGTTCTTTGCTTAACCTCTAATCCCGGAGCCGCTGATTTTCAGCTTCCGGATTTGCATTTGCAAGTTGCGAAAAAAGTAAAGGAATGGAATGTTGAAGGAAATGCCGGTTTGGTGGTTGGAGCAACGCGTCCGGAATACATTGCAGAAGTCCGGAAAAGTTGTGGGCAGATGCCTTTTCTGATTCCAGGAGTGGGTGCTCAAGGAGGCGATTTGGAAAAAACGCTGATTGCCGCTGAGGATGGTTCAAAAATACCATACCTGATAAATGCTTCACGTAGTATTCTTTATGCGGCTTCGGAGGAGGATTATGCCAAACAAGCGGGAAATGCGGCTAAAAATCTGCGGGATCAAATCAATTCGTGCCGCTCAAATTTGTGATCATTCCGGTCAGACTGGAAAAGATACTCTGTTCCGGAACAGCGAATTCGGTTTGAAGCGCGACTTGTTTCAACATCTTTCCGTCCAGCCAGTATTCAAGTGTCCCCAGCTTTTGTTTTGCTTTAACCGGTGCCCCTGTTTGCGCGGGAATTTGTGGCCAGATTTCCAGGCGTTTACGTTCTTCCGAACTCAGCAAAAGGCTTACCGTTTCAGTTGCCTGTAATGAAACATCCTCAAACTCTCCACCTTCTACCATGGCAGAATACGAAACTGAATTTCTGTTCGTGTTCAAATCATATTTCTGAAAATTGTCAAAACCGTAATCCAGCAAATGTCTGGTTGCCTTGCTCCTCAAGCGTGATTTTTTCGCGCCTAGTACAATTGAAATGTAACGTTGCCCACCACGTTTTGCCGAGGAAACAAGGTTAAAACCAGCACGTCGATGATAACCTGTTTTCATGCCTTCCATTCCTTTATAACTTTTGATCAAGCGATGATTGGTGTTCAGTAATTGGAATGTTCCGTTCCGAAAAGTTTCTAATCGTGTTGAAGACCAACGGAGATATTGCGGATGCTTCAATAGTTCCAGAGCGAGTAAATACAAATCATATGCGCTGCTCACATCCAGTTGCTGAGCACGTCCCGGAGGCAAACCGTGAACTGAATAAAAACGGGTTTTCTTCATGCCAAGTTCACTGGCACGAGCGTTCATTCTTTTGATAAACACTTTGACACTACCAAGAACATGCTCTGCAACCGCAACAGACGCATCGTTCGCGGATCCGATGACGGTGGCTTTCATTAACTCGGAGAATTGAAAAATTTCTCCCTGTTTTAAATAAACCTGGTGTCCTCCAATTTTACTCGCCCAGCGTGAAATTTTTACACTATCCTGCAAACTGATTCGTCCGGATTCAATTTCTTCAAGAGCAATCAGCGCGACCATCATTTTGACCAGTGATGCCGGATATAGTTTTTGATGCATCCGGTCGTGATGTAAAATCCGTCCGGATTCCGCGTCCGCCAGAAGCGCCGCCTTGTAATGGGAGCGATAACGGTTTACGTTTTCTGCGGAAAATACCGGGTTTGCGACTGTCAGAGCGAATAAAAGTAATGCTCCGGATGAGATTAATAAACGGGAAATAATAGCTGAATTTAGCAAGGCCTCTTCCTTCCAATGGTGTGAGGTGTCCTAAGATTGCCTGAAGTGATAGTCCGCTTCTCATTGCTTCAAGGATTGTACCGTTTTTGTTTGAGTTGGCACTTCAGCTTTCTGATGCTTAAAAATAATTGTTCTGCTCGAGAAATGAATTTTCCGGGTTGACATTTCTTTCACTTTTACCTAATCTGAAAAGACTTCGTTAGGGGTGGGGGTTTCCAAATAAGGGAACCACCTGAGAAAGTCCCTTGGAACCTGATCCAGATCATGCTGGCGCAGGAAAACGATTTTCCCGTTTTTACGGTTTCCGCGTTCAAGTATCCTGCATTTTTTCTTTCTCAATCTTCCGAAGATATTGTTATTTATAAAGTTTCACGGAATTTCCGGAGGCTTGTCTATCCATACTTTTTTGCGGAGATCATTATGAAAACGAAAATACTGTCTGTTTTTTTCCTGCTTTCTTTTCTTGCGGGAATTACCATCAACTCTGTCTGGGCCGCGGAATTAACCATTTACACCTACGATTCATTCAACAGTGAATGGGGCCCGGGTCCAGTCGTTTTCAAACGTTTTGAGGAACAATGCGCATGTAAGCTTAAAGTGCTTTCTCCAGGCGATTCCGGAACAGTGCTGAACCGTGTGATTTTGGAAAAAGCAAATCCGAAAGCAGATATTTTGTTGGGTCTGAATAACAGCGAACTTGAAAAATCTTTCAGCTATGATTTGTGGGAACCATACCGCTCGCCACTTTTGGAGAAAGTTCCGGCTGATTTACGTGTGGATAAAAAAAATCGTGTGACACCGTTTGATTATGGTTACATTGCCTTTGTGTACGATAGTCAAAAATTGAAGAATCCGCCAACCAGTCTGCAGGATTTACTTGATTCAAAATACAAAAGAAAAATTGTAATTGAAAATCCAAAAACTTCTTCTCCGGGCTTGTCAATGCTGCACTGGACTATTTCGATTTACGGTGAGGATGGTTATCTGGACTACTGGAGGAAACTGCAACCGAATTTACTCTCTGTGACCGATGGCTGGTCAGCGGCTTACGGAATGTTCACCAAGGGCGAGGTGCCGATTGTGTTGAGCTATGTCACCAGTCCGGCCTATCATTTGGAATATGAAAAAACCGAACGCTATCAAGCTGCGGTTTTCCAGGAAGGACACTACCGGCAAATTGAATTTGCCGGAATTCTTAAAGGCACAAAACGTATCAAACTGGCTCGTGAGTTTATCGATTTCATGCTGTCCGAAAAATTCCAAAACGCGATACCCTTAACAAACTGGATGTTTCCGGTCGTGCAACATCAACCTCTTCCGGAATCTTTCCGCATTGTACCGCAACCAAAAAGTGCCCCGGAATTGAATCCGGCACGCGTCAATCAGCAAAATTCAAAGTGGCTGAAAGCATGGTCACGGGCAATGTCGGAATAACCAATATTAAAACGTGAAAAATAATCCGTTACGGATCCTGCAAATATCCGCGCTGCTTTTGCTTGGAGCAGGATTTTACTGGCCGGTTTTGAGTTTTCTTTCCGGAAGCAATCCTTTGCATCCGGAAGAGAGTTTTTTGCAGGGGGAATTTTTCATGGATTTTTTAAGTGATCCATGGAATTTACGGGTAATCGGTTTTTCACTCTTTCAGGCATTTCTGAGCGCGCTGCTTTCGATCCTTGTCGGATTCCCCGGAGCATGGCTGCTAACTCATTATGATTTTCCGGGGCAGCGTTGGTTTCGTCTGCTGACCTATCTTCCTTTCATCCTGCCTTCGATTTTGGTGGTTTTGGCGATGGTGCTGTTCTATGGAAACAACGGCTGGATCAACCGCGGGCTCATGTCTTTATTCGGTACAGATGAAGCGCCGGTGCAGTTTCTCTATTCGCTTTCAGGAATTTTGATTGCACATGTTTTTTACAATTTCCCCATTGCGATGAAAATAATCGGTGATCAGTGGGAGCGTATTTCACAGCAATATCTCCAGGCGGCGCGTTCACTGGGCGCAGGAACAACAAAGCGTTTTTTGTGGATTACTCTGCCCTTACTGCTGCCTTCAATCGGCTCAGCCTTTGTTTTGATATTTCTGCTCTGTATGAACAGTTTCGCCATTATTCTGGTACTTGGCGGAGGCCTCCGTTACACGACAATCGAGGTTTTGATTTATCAACTGGCGCGGATTGAACTCGATTTTTCAGGTGCCGCTAGTTTAGCTTTTCTGCAGGGTGGATTGAGTCTGATTGGTATGGCAATTCTGCTCAGGGGAAGGAGCCGCAGAGTTGAGCAGAAATCCGTCGCCAAAAGCTGGCTGCCGGAAAAACTGCGGAATCGTTCCCTGAAAGCATGGTTTGGATTGTGCTGGATTTTACTGGTCATGATCTTTGCGCTGGGGCCGTTGTCTGCCATCGTGCTGGATTCATTTCGCAAATTTGAAAATGGCGAATGGATTTACACCTTGTACTGGTACGACCAACTTTTCAGCTGGCGTGAAAATAATCATTTCCTCTCATCACTTTGGAACTCTTTGCGGATTGGACTCGGAAGCGCACTCATTTCATCCTTGTGCGGACTTGGACTTGTGAGCTTGATTGCCTACAAAAAGGGAGCCCGGCGTCGTTTTTGGGAAGTCTTGACCCTTTTCCCTCTTGCGCTGTCAACAGTCGTTTTCGGCGTAGCATGGTTCCATTTTTATCAGGGGAATCTGGCAGGCACGGTTCCATTGATTTATGTGGTGATGGCCATGCACGCGCTACTGACCTGTCCTTACTGGATTCGGGTGGTTCTACCGACGCTGGAAAGCATTCCGCGCCAGTGGCACATGGAGTCAAAAATGCTCGGTAAGAAATCGCTGGAATATGGTTTACGGATTTTGTGGCCATGGTTGCGCACAACTTTTTTGATCGCTTTTTTCTTCAGTTTTTCACTTTCACTTGGAGAACTTAATTCGACCATGATGATCGCCGATGAAACAGTCCGTACCCTTCCCCTTGAAATTTATGGAGCAATTTCCGGATATCGTTTTTCGTATGCTTCCGCTGTTGCGGTCATTCTACTTTTGCTCTCGGTCTCGACATTCATTGTGGTGGAGCGAAGTGTGAGACACTTTGAGCTGTAAAAATATTTATTTTGGAATTTACCAGAAAATAACTTTACTATTTTGCTAGCTTAGGTATATGCTGAAATAACGAAATAAAACTCAGTTTGGTAACCAAAGAATCGTACAAGGAGGGAATGTATGGAGATTGGGAGCATAAGAGAGGAAACGTTTAGCGCAGAAAAATCTGTAGCTGAAAACATTCCTGCTTCACCGCTGGAGCAAGGATTGGAATCAGTAATTCTTGAATATGCAATCAGCACATTTCCTTTCTCAGGCGCATTTGAGAACGTACCTGGCTATCGAGAAAATGAACTGCCGGATTTGATTCAAGGACTGATCAACGAAGGTATTGTCAAGGTCGGCTTTTACTACGAAGAAATGCAGGAGAACCTGACAATATTTTATTTCCTGCGCTTGAATGATGAAAAGCACGTTGTTCTTGGTCTTGATCCAAACGAGGTCTGCGTCAGTATTTCCAATGTTAAAGGGGTTTTCCGCCTGAACGATGAACAATATGTGAAATTGCTGAAAATTCCACTCTGCTGAGTCATTTCTGAATCAGCCAAATCTCCCGATTATTTCATTTCTACCTGCAAAATAAATGTCCAATCTTTCGGCTACCACAACATTCCGGAAAAGAGATCGCGAGCACCTTGCATTGATCGGCATGTCCGGAGCAGGGAAATCGTACTGGTCCAAACGGATGGAAGGTCAAGGATACCTGAGATATAGCTGTGACGATCTGATTGCGGAACGCCTCGGGACAGAACTTGAGAAAAAGGGTGAGTCCACACTGAATCTCGCCAAATGGATGGGGCAACCTTACGCTGAAAGCTATTCGGAAGCAGAAGCCCTTTATCTGAAACTGGAAGGGGAAGTTATCACACAGATCTGCGATGAACTGGAGTACTTGCGGCAACAAAATAAAGCAGTAGTTGTTGACACAACGGGTAGTCTGATTTATCTCGAAAATACATTGCTCAAACGTTTGTGCATTTTGACCCGAACGGTCCACCTGAATCTGCCTGCCGAAAAACATGATGAGCTTTTTGAAGCCTATCTTGATGATCCTAAACCGGTAATCTGGAAGGGTAAATATCTTCCTCGTGAAGGCGAAAGTCACCAAAACGCACTAAGTCGATGCTTCTGGGAATTACTCTCTTTCCGTAATGAAAAATACAGTTTGATTTCCGCTTGCGTGCTCGATTATGCCTTTCACCACTGTCCTGAAACTGGAGTGGAGGAACTGCTAGCAACAGTGGATCGTAATTCAACGCTGAAGTCCTGAATCGTCTTCCAGCCTATATTTTATTTTTACAAGTTGATGGTAAAATTTGCTTGAAATTTGTTGCAGAACAATGTCAAAATATAAGTTTTAATCTAATAATTAGGAGAAACTATGGAAATCATCTCGGTTGATGGTTGGTATTTATTGTTACGTTGGTCACATCTGCTTGCGGGAGTAACCTGGATTGGTCTGTTGTATTATTTTAATTTTGTGCAAGGCGAATGGTTTAAAGAAACTGATGCATCCGCCAAAACAGCGGCGGTACAAAAGCTTGTACCTCGTGCTCTTTGGTGGTTTAGATGGTCAGCCATGTTCACTTTCCTTGCAGGAACTTTGATCTTGATTTCCAAAGGTATGAAAGGGTGGGAGATTTATGCGACATCCTGGGGAATTCTGATTCTTACAGGAGCTACTCTTGGAACTTTAATGTTTTTGAATGTGTGGATGATCATCTGGCCAGCGCAGCAAGTTGTAATTGCTTCTACAAATCAGGTTGCTGAAGGCGGAGAAGCTTTGCCTGATGCAGCAAGTAGTGCGGCAAAAGCAGCATTGGCATCCAGAACAAACACATTATTTTCTGTTCCGATGTTACTCTTCATGGGCGCAGCGAGTCACTTTCCTGTTGGTGTTACTGAGGAAACAAGTTTGTCCGGACTATTTTGGGTACTTGCCATCATTATCGGCGCACTTGAAATTAACGGTGTAATCGGAAAACCGGGTCCAATGGCTTCCGTAAAAGGTGTTATCATTTCCGGTTTTGTTCTGACAGTTGTGCTATTTGGCGTAATAGGATTTTTGGTTTAAATACTGAAAATTCAGAAATTTATTTTTGATTTTGTTTTTTATCCTTTCAGAAAAGAGTAAGAAATAAGTTTAGAATAAACCCCACCCACAGTTATACTTCTCCCTTTTTTGAATAAATTGGGAGAAGTAAGCTGTTTCGCATCTTCCAAGTCTCTCATTGCAATTTCAAATAATGCTTCGCTTTTGTTATCTTCTTCTGCTGTTTTCCTTGCTCACAAGTTGTGATCTGAAAATATTCAAAGACGCAGAGTCAGAGATTGAATTGGAAGTTCAGCAAAAAGATAAGCCCTTGTCTTCAAGCATTGATCCTGAAAAAGGTAAGGTCGTTTATTTTGCCAACTGCACTTCATGTCATAATTATGATCCAAAAAAGCCCGGAAGTATTGGGCCGCAAATTTATGGATCATCAAAGGAACTTCTCACACTCAAAATGAATTTCGGCAAATATCCTGAGAATTATCAACCAAAAAGGTCCTCGAAATTAATGCCCTTACTGCCGCATTTAAGTCAGAAAATAACAAATTTACATGCTTTTCTAAATGCACCTGCTGAATAAAGTTCAGCATTTTACTGACACAAGCTCAGACTAGTTTTTAAATGCAGAATTATTTTTTCAAATGAGTTGGACAAGATTCGTTCAGTCTCTATGGTGTGCCCCTGAATCTAACAGATGTCGTGTATAACGATCCTGCCGCATCCGGATTTCAAAAATTTATAATTCTATAGTTTTTCCATCCATTTTTTTATTCCTGCTGCCGCTCATTTATATGGCATGAGAATTGCGTTTTTTGACTAAATACGCGTGTGTAACCGAGAGTATACCGTGCTTCGTTTAAGCCTGATTGAAGCCCATTAATTTAACTAATATCTCCACTGTGTTGCCATGCCGGTGTATCAACTGATCCCTGAAATACCTTTGTTTCCGCCAACAGATGAAGCGGAAGATGATGGTTTATTAGCGATTGGCGGGGATTTAACAAAAGAACGATTGCTGGTAGCATACCGCAAAGGAATTTTTCCGTGGTATGAAGTGGGGCAACCGATATTGTGGTGGAGTCCTGATCCGCGGCTAATTTTGATTCCGGAAGAGTTAAAAATTTCACGCAGCCTCCGCAAAGTCCTGCGCAGGGATCAGTTTGAAATTCGATTTGATTCCGCATTCCAGCAAGTTATTGAAGCCTGTGCTGATGTGCGAACGACGCAAGGTGAAGGCACATGGATTATTCCGGAAATGCAGCAGGCTTATACGGAATTACATCAGGAAGGTTTTGCCCATTCTGTAGAAAGTTGGCTGGATGGTAAATTGGCAGGTGGTCTTTACGGGATTTCCCTGGGACAGTGTTTTTTTGGAGAATCGATGTTCAGCACAAGAAACGATGCATCCAAAGTGGCTTTGGTTGCGCTGGCAGAATTTTCCAAAAAGGTTGGAATTAAGATGATTGATTGTCAAATGACGACTGCGCATCTATTGAGTCTAGGCGCACGTGAAGTTAAACGGAAAGTGTTTCTGAAAAATCTGAAAAAATGTCTTGAAAAGCCCACTCTAAAGGGAAGTTGGAAGAGTGGTTTCGCTTCAATGAATGCAAATTAATTAAAAACAAAAATGTCCGAATCAACAGGAAAAAATGTATTTCGTATTCAGCTGACGGTTTCAATTGTAATACTTTTATTCTTTTTGAGTGCCTTAAGTCTGTTTGCGTCATTTTATTTGGGAATGATTACCGGAAAAAGTATGCAGCGTCCTCCGGAGGATTCTAACGCAGAAAGCGGAATTTTAGCAGATAAGCCGATGTCAAAGGAAGATCTGAAATTTTTCGGACTGGGAGAACGTAAAAAGGATCAAGATTTACTTGATCTGGAAGAAATACGTGGATTAATAAAGAAAACCGAGGAACTAACCACTGTTCCGAAAACACCGCAACCAAGCGCACCATCAACCCCAAAAGCAAATACTCCCAAAATAACTGCTCCGGAAAGTCCTGGTGCAGAACAAAAAATTGTCAGCAAAAATCTGAAACCAACACCAAAAGCAAACACAGTTAAAAGTCCAGATGTTGTAAAAAAACCTGAAACAAAAACCAAAAAAGATCCAATCTACACCATTCAAGTTTTTGCGTCACGTAATCACAAAAATGCAAAAAGCCTTGTAGATAAACTCAAGAAAAACGGTTTTGAAGAAGCATTTATCTTCAAGCACACTGCAGGCAGCAAAACGCTTTATCGGGTTCGTGTTGGTAAAATACTGCGTTCAGAAACTAAAAATTTGGCAAATAATCTCAAAAAGCTCAAATTTATTGATTCCGTCCAAATTACACGCTTCTGAAGCGTGGCCAAAACACAGCTTCAATATTTCAATATTTCAATTATATTTTGATTAGTATAGGCAGCCATGAGTAATTATTGGCGTTTTTCACGTTCAGCTTATTACTCTGTGGTCGCTGCGCTGCCGTTACTTGTGGTTTACGAAATACTGGTTATTCTGACGCAATCCCGTTACTGGGGAATCAGAAATGCTGCCGATATGTGGATCCGGACATTTTTGATGGCCTTTGATTTACAAGCGCAACACCTGACCTTTGTCATGATCGGCATCGCATTCGCGCTGATTCCGTTAGCAAAAAACCGCTCTTCCGGAGTCAGTTTAAAGGCAAATTACTTTTTGCTGATGTTCGCGGAAGCTTTTGTCTACAGCTTGTTCCTGGGAGGAGTGCTGCAGTTCATTTTAAGGCTCAGCGGACTTTCTGCGGGTGGTCCGGGCAATGGGGCATTGCAGAATTTTGCTCTTTCCTTAGGAGCAGGTTTATTTGAAGAAATTATTTTTCGAGTACTTTTACTTAATCTGCTTTTTTTTCTGCTAAATCCCTTGTTTAAAAACAAGGTTACTACAGCAGTTATTGCCGTTTTAGCCGCATCCTTCCTTTTCTCTATGAGTCATTATGTCGGTTCTATGGCAGATTCATTGGAACTATACAGCTTCATGTTTCGCTGGATTGCGGGATTACTGTTCACAATCCTTTATTTCATGCGGGGTTTTGCTATCACAGCTTACACTCACGCACTCTATGATATTTGGGTTTTAGTTTGATTTTGGGCTTTCAGATTTATTTTTATAAATTTACAATCAAACTTTAGCTGTTCAATCCTTTCCAATAATTAGCAAACACCAATCGAAGATATTATGAAAGTTCCATTGCTCGATCTGCGTCCTACCCTGGAGGAGTTACGCGATGAAATTGTTGATGCTGTCACTAAAGTTGTTGATTCAACACGTTACATTATGGGACCGGAAATTGATGGACTTGAAAAAGAAATTTCCGTATATTGTGGAACAAAAGACGCCGTTGGAGTTTCTTCCGGAACCGATGCGCTTTTACTGGCGCTGATGGTTTTAGACGTCGGTCCAGGAGATTTGGTGTTAACGAGTAATTTTTCATTTTTTGCGACTGCGGGAGTGGTTGCGCGGTTAAATGCAACTCCCGTTTTTGTAGACATTGATCCGGACAGCTTTAATATTGATCCGGAAAGTTTAAGAAAGACTTTGACCGAAATGGATGCGGAAACCCGTAAACGTGTGAAAGCAATTATTCCGGTGCATCTATATGGACAATGCGCTGACATGGCAGCAATTTTAGCTATTTCCAAAGAGTTTGAAATCCCTGTGATCGAAGACGGAGCGCAGGCGATTGGCGCAGAGTGTGAAATTGATGGTAAAAAAAGAAGCGCGGGCAGTTTGGGAGATTTTGGTTGTTTTTCCTTCTTTCCGTCAAAAAATTTAGGTTGTTTAGGAGATGGCGGAATTGTCACAATCAACAACACTGAATGGGCGGATCTTTTGCGTCTCAAACGAGTTCACGGCGGAGAACGAAAATATTACCATCGTGTAATTGGAGGAAATTTTCGGCTTGATCCAATTCAGGCAACGGTGGTTCGGGTCAAACTTCCGCATCTAAATAATTGGCACTTGCAGCGGCAGAATAACGCGGATCACTATAACAAGTTGTTTGCGGAAGCGGCTTTGGGAGGGAAGATTCGGATACCTTTTGTAGAGCATTCTCAAACTTTGCAAAATCCACATATTTATAACCAATATGTGATCAGAGCGGAGAGGCGAGATGAGTTGCAATCCTTTTTGGCAGAAAATGAAATTGCTTCTGAGGTCTATTATCCGTTACCTTTTCACCTCCAAGAGTGCTTTCTCCATTTAGGAGGAAAAGAAGGTGATTTTCCGGTTTCAGAAGTTGCGGCAAACGAAGTACTTGCTCTACCGGTTTATCCCGGAATGACTGTGGAGATGCGGGAAACTGTGGTAGAGCATATTGTGCAGTTTTACCAGTCTTAACCTTCTTTTTCTTTAAGTTTTTCCTGGCGTTCCTTAATCACTTTTTCCTGAACAAAAACGGGACACTCTGCGTATTTTTCAAATTCCATCGTGTAATTTGCTTTTCCGGCAGACATGGAACGCAGTGTAGTTGCGTAGCCAAACATTTCCGCCAGTGGTACTCCAGCGTTTATCACGGTCTCGTCACCCTTTACTTCAGAACCGTATATCACACCGCGTCGGGAACTCAGATCACCGATGACCGAACCCTGATACTCGCTTGGGGTTTCCACTTCTACTTTCATGATCGGTTCAAGCAAAACAGGATTTGCTTTGCCAACTGCCTGACGCATGGCGTAGCGCGAAGCAAGTTGATAAGCTAAATCGCTGGAGTCAACATCATGGTATTTGCCTTCGTTTAGTATGACCTTAATGTTAACCATCGGAAACGCCGCGAGTGGACCTTTTTCCATAACATCCTTGAATCCTTTTTCACAGGCAGGAATGTGTTCAGAAGGTATTGAACCACCGAAAATTTTGTTTTCAAAGACAAAATCTTCTTCATGATCCAAAGGCAATGGTTCGATCGAACCTGAGACTCCTGCAAATTGTCCGGAACCTCCGGTTTGTTTTTTATGTAAATAATCATACTCTGCAATAGTCGTGATTGCTTCCCGATAGTTGACTTGCGGAGCGCCGACAATAACGTCCACTTCAAATTCACGGCGCATTCGTTCAATGTAAATATCGAGGTGCAGCTCACCCATTCCGGAAATAATTGTCTCTCCGGACTCAATGTCAGATGATACATGAAAAGTCGGATCTTCACGCATAAAACGGCCCAACGCTTTACTCATTTTCATGTGCTGTTCGTTATCTTTCCCTTTGACTGCCAGAGAAATTACTGCATCCGGAACAAAAATGGATTCGCAGGCAACTCGGATTCCTTCTCCACAAAACGTGTCTCCGGAAGCACAATCAACCCCAACCATTGCGATAATATCTCCGGCCTCCGCAAAATCAATATTTTCACGGTCATTAGAGTGCATTCTAACCATACGGCCAATACGCATCTTGTTTCCGGTTCTGGAGTTGATGATTTGCTCTCCTTTGGTCAATTTTCCCTGATAAACCCGTGTATAAGTTAATTGTCCAAATTGTTCTTCTGTCAACTTGAACGCCATCGCCACAGTCGGCTTGTCAGGATCACAACTCAACAGTACTTCTTCCTGCGTTTTGAGATCAGTTGCTTTTGTTGGCATGGCTTCCAGTGGTGTAGGAAGGTAGTTGATCACTGCGTCAAGGAGAGTTTGCACACCTTTATTTTTGAAAGCACTTCCCATAAAAACAGGGCAGAGCTCCAATGTCTGCACACCAATTTTGACTGCCGCATGAATGCTTTGTTCCGAAATTTCTTTGTCGTCTAATAAATCTTCCATCATTTGATCATCAAACATGGAAACAGCTTCAAGCATTTCGGCGCGACTACTTTCCGCATCTGCCAGAAGCTCAGCCGGGATTTCTTCAATTCTGACATCATCACCATGTTCTCCGTCAAAATAGCTGGCCTTCATTGTGATCAAGTCAATTATACCCAGGTGATTTTCCTCAAGCCCAATAGGAATTTGCAAGGCAACGGCATTCAAATCAAGAATTTCACGAATCCCTTTAATTCCATTGTCCGGATTTGCGCCCATGCGGTCCAGTTTATTGATAAACGCAAGGCGCGGAACTCGATAGCGCTTCATTTGACGATCTACTGTAATCGATTGTGACTGTATGCCCGCAACACCACAAAGGATCATAATCGCACCATCAAGAACACGGAGCGAACGTTCCACTTCAACTGTAAAATCAACGTGTCCGGGAGTGTCAATGATATTTATTTTTTTGTCTTTCCAATTCACACTGGTTGCGGCAGAAGTAATCGTGATGCCTTTTTCCTTTTCAAGTTCCATGTGGTCCATGGTTGCTCCGGCGCCGCCGCCTCGAACTTCTTCGATTTTGTGAATTTTTCCAGCATAGTACAAAACACGTTCTGTGAGTGTTGTTTTTCCGCTGTCGATATGAGCAGAAATGCCGATGTTTCTAGTGTTTTCAAGAATCTTTTGTGATGCGGGGTTCATTGCCCAATCCGTATTAAATGGTAATTGTAAATAAAATAATAAATAAAATGTAATCTACCAGTTTAGCGGGAAAATAAGTCTCTATCAAGTGTTATTCTAAAACAGGAGCTAAACGGGATTTATTAAGTTAAAGCGGTTGTGTTATTTGAAGCAGAGCTTAGAATTGCTGAACTTACTGACGTAACCGATTCGTACCGAAGAAGTTACGCCGGAATCTTGCAGGGCTTTTAGGATTGAGTCTGCTTGTGCTTCCGGAACGGCAACAAGGAGTCCTCCGCTGGTTTGAGGATCGAGCATTAATTCTTCATGTATCGTTGAGAATCTTTCCGCAAAACTCCAGTTTCTTTCGACCAGAGTCCGGTTAGTTTGATTAACACCGGTGGTGATGCCACGTTCGTACATTTCTCGGGCTTCGCTCATAATTGGGATTTCATCAAAGTTGATATTGAACGTCAGTTCCGAACCAGGAAGCATTTCCAGACTATGACCTGCAAAACCAAATCCGGTTATATCTGTCGCAGCGTGTATCTCAAAATTCGCAAAGACTTCTGCGGCTGTTTTATTCAGTTCAATCAAGGAATCCAGACAGGACTTAAGTGCTTTTTCTGAGACTAAATTTTTTAGATTTGCATTAAACAAAACCCCACTGCCGAGAGCCTTGGTCAAGATTAGTTGATCACCAGGCTGTGCACCGGTGTTTCTCCAAATTTTTTCAGGGTGCACTAAACCGGTAACTGTCAGACCAAATATTGGTTCATCGTTATCAGTGGTATGACCACCTAAGAGGACGGCACCCGCCTCTGCTATTTTTTGCAGTGCGCCGGTGATTATTCCTTTTAAAATTTCATCGCCAAGTTTATCTGAGGGAAAGCCCACCAGATTGAGACATGACAACGGTTTGGCTCCCATTGCATAAATATCGCTCAGCGAATTGGCTGCGGCAATTTGTCCGAATAAATATGGATCGTCAACAGGCGGGGTGATAAAATCAGCGGTAAATACTAGAGCCTGTTCATCATTCAGTAGATAAACCCCTGCATCATCACTGGTGTCAAAACCAACCAGCACATTCTGATCAATATTTTTCGGCAATGAAGCCAACAGTTTTTTCAATCCGACCGGACTGAATTTAGCTGCTCAACCACAGGTTTTTGCTAAACTTGTAAGGGTCGGTTGTTGAAAAAGGTTTTTCAGATTCATGGTAAAGAATATGAAGTGTTTGGACTCTCTGCAATAAATGAAAACTGCCTGCAGATACTATAACTTAGGATTTCAGGAAAGCCGTAAAAAAACAAGACTTATACCTCAAAACAGGCTTTGATGGAATCCGGAATAATTTGCGCCTGCAAGCGTTTATTATCCTCAGGATGAGGTATTGCCCATACCCTGACTTCAGTACCTTTTACGGCAAGTCGTCCAATGTTCTGGATTTCGTGAGTTACAATCAGAGTTTTTTCACGCCACTCGCTGACCCAACTGGTTATTTCAATCACATCACCATATTTTGAGGGGTACAGAAATTCCGCATGGGCATCAACTATGGGTAGGCCAACTACCCCATATTGCTCCATTAAATCACCCATGTTTGCTCCTGCCTTGTCAAACAAATGATGGGCACTTTGATCAAACCAAATAAAATAATTCGGATAAAATACAATTTTTGCCGGATCGCAATGACCCCAGCCGATATGAACGGAGAGTGTGTTTTTCAGCATTGATCTTAATTATTTCCATAGTTTCATTTTTAGCTGACTCAACACAAAAGAAGCAAGTGCGTGAGTCAAGGCCAAGAAATTGTACTCTTCACAGTTTTACAACAGGAATTTCAACTGTGAAGCTTAAACAGCATAAATAGAATTGAGTCATAATGCAATAATCTAGATTGACAATCAGCAGTTAGCGCAACAGAATAATAGTTATAGATTGCTGATTTAAGCAAAGTATGATGCTTTGCAAAAAATCTCAAATACAATATTTGTCATTTCGACCACAGGGAGAAATCTTAATGCGATTAGTGTTTAACTTATGAAAGATTTCTCGAGTCACTCTAAATGACACGGTTCTCGGATTTTTACGAAGGCATCATTTTATAGCAGTCCATAATTATAATATCCAGAATTGGATAAATATTATCTTCATTTAAAAAATATGTTGACATAGAACGAACATTCGTGCTATATTCATAATTATGAAAAGAAGCGATAAAACACGTGGAACCATACTTGATGAAGCAATATACATTGCCAGCAAGACGGGGTTCGAGGCTTTGACTATTGGGAAACTTGCAAGTGCTGTGGGGATGTCTAAAAGCGGGCTTTTTGCCCACTTCAATTCCAAGGAACAGTTGCAAGTGGATGTATTGAAAGCTGTTGCAAAGAAATTTGCAGATAAAGTAATCACGCCTTCATTGAAAGCCGCCAGAGGAGAGCCACGGATCCGGGCTATTGCAAAAAATTGGTTGGCATGGACAAACGCCAAATTTATGCCAGGAGGTTGCCTGTTCTTAACAGCTACCGTCGAATTTGATGATAAACCGGGACCCGTGCGTGACTTTTTAGTCAGCAATCAAAAACTCTGGATACACTTCATTGCACAAGCTGCCGCTCTTGCCGTTGAGGAAGGACAATTCCGGAAGGAACTGGACACGGAACAGTTTACGTACGAATTCCATTCCATATATCAATCTTATCACTATGCATCTCGTTTGTTAAACGATCCCCAAGCAGAAAGCCGTGTTTGGAATATGCTGGATAAATTACTGGAAAATGCTCGTGCTTAATTTGGATGATTATTACCATTTTGATGAAAAGGGTAAAAACCTGGAATTGGGGAACCAGTACGCTCGCCTCCTACCTTAGGTGGGAATGTCACAGAGTAAACAAATTGGGCTTTCTATGAGCTTACATCAACCCAAAATTTAAAAAGGGTCCGGCCCTTAGAACGGCAGGGACTCACAACTAGGAGAGTGAATCATGACTATTACCGAAAGCGAAAAGGCTCGTCGGAAGGAACTGCTTAAATCCCACTATGACGTTGAAAATGACCACGATATGAATGGTATTATGGAAACTTTCTCTCCCGATGGCGAGATGCTTTACAACCGTATCCCGTTCACAAATCCACAAAGCATTCGTTATGCCCACGGCATGATCGGTTTTTCCGGCACAGGCGGTGCTATTGAAGACCTTCAAAACTATATCGATGCGGAACATTTCACGGAGGAGGAAATCATTGTTGAAGGACGCCTTTGCGGCAAACATGTGGGTGAATTCCAAGGCATTAAAGCTACGGGCCGCAACGTCGAACTACCATTCATTGCCTTTTATCAATTCGACAAAACTGATAAACTCATTTCTGAACGTGTAGTCATGAACCTCGGGGCACTAGTTGATGAGCGGTAGTCATTAGTTCCCTACATCACTCGAACCCAGAGAGGTACGGATTTCAGCGTTGTTTAGCCAAGAAGCTTAAACCGGACTTAAATGGCATAAACTGCTGGGAAACTTCTGTCTATCAAAGTTTTGCAGCTGAAAAATATTGTAAATCAAATATAAGTTAGGAGGTGTTAAGAATGAATAAGCAAACCGTAGAAGAAGGTACAATCATGGCAATAGACCCTGTATGTGGAATGAAAGTAAACAAACAGAAAGCCGCAGCGACTATTGTGTATAATGGAGAGACCTATTATTTCTGTAAATCAGGATGCAAAGCACGTTTTGAGAAGGACCCGGAAAAGCTAATAGAGGAAGGTCCATTGGGAATGCTCGGGATGATGCGTGAGCTTATACTGGGTGTATTTAAGAAGTAAATAATGAAAAGAATCGGGTTATAAGCCTAAAATGGCCACCATCATAATTGTGAGTCATATGTTTATGTTTTCTTGTGTGCAGAGACCGGACAATTTGCCAATTGAGGACATGAAGCACAATCTGAACGGCTGAATTTCGGGATGAATCTGTCATTTGGTTTTTTAACACTAACGGGCGTATTACCTTGCGGACAAAGTGTGATTTGGTTATTGCTATCCAAGGTAAATTTCCCCAGGCCAAAGCCTTTGCTCCCATCAGTGGTGCAAGCACATCGGTTTGTAAATTTTGCTTTGCTTTTATGGGAACCTCTAAAAATTAGATTTTAATAAATTTCATTGAAAAACCAGTTTTCAATGAAATTATGTTTGTTTTTATAATGAAGTTCTGAGTATTTTCAGCGAAGATTTTCGATTTTGTTTTGGTATATTAAAATATTCAA
>JAESQU010000176.1 GCA_016764995.1 SAR324 cluster bacterium
CCGCAATTCTCACCGCATTTTTATTCATTGGTCTCGACTTAACTTTACGCGACAAACTGCACGATCAATGGCAGGGAAAACATTTGTGGTTGAAAATGTTGGCTTTGATTTGCGGAGGCTCCGCTATTTCAATTGCGCTTAATTGGGATGCGCTGCCGATTGCATTGGCTAGTGCCGCAGCTTTTTTATTTGCAGGAATTGCGGACTCATTGGTTTATGCGGAATTACGCAAAAAACGTTTTTTGATCAGGGCAAATGGTTCCAATGTCGCTGGCAGCGCGGTTGACTCAATTGTCTTTCCAACTTTGGCTTTTGGGGCTTTTATGCCGGAAATCGTGCTGGGACAGTTTGTCGCGAAATTCGTCGGAGGCTTTTTGTGGTCACTAGTCCTTCAACGTTTTTTTGCTCAGGATTCTCCGGAAGTTCAATCCGCCTGAAAATAATTTAATGACGAAAGAAGCAATAGAACGCGCGCTCACTGCGTCTCTGACTCTAATGCTGGGTTTGGCCGCTCTGGACCTTGCCTTATACATCTGGTTTGGAACTGCGGTATTGACTGTGGTGGCTCATGCCTTGTCACTCTGGCTTTTTGTGCGTTACCGTTTGATTTTTGACTTGGTCAAACTACTTGAAACCTCAGCCCTTTTTTTTGATATATACCTGATTAACATGTATGGTTTCGCGGTTGCTTCTCCACTTGCGACTCTTTTCGCCATAATTCATGTTTCACTGAATAAAAAATATCACTTGGACAAACTCAAGATTGATCTTGATAAAGTTTTGGCTTCCAAAAATAAAGATGTTGAAAATGATAAAAAATGAAATGCTTCAACAGAGTTCGGAAAAAACTGAAAACGAAAAAAAACCTTTCACACTATGAATAAAAATTCTGAAATTGCAGCGATCGGTTTTGCCTCTGCAGGACACACGCTCTGCCATTTACTCACCTTACTTTTTCCAACTTTGCTTCTTGTTCTAGAAGTAGAAATGAATTTAAGTTTCAAGGAGTTGGCGGCATTAGCGGTCCCGGCAGCATTTCTTTTTGGTGCAGGTGCTTTACCGGCAGGATGGCCCGGTGACAGGTGGAGTAAAACTAACTTGCTTGAAATATATTTTTACGGAACCGGAGTAGCGACGATTCTTACCGGATTTGCGTAAACACCTTTGATGCTGGCCCTTGGGCTGGCTGGAATTGGTATATTTGCTTCCATCTATCATCCGGTAGGGATGTCATGGTTGGTTTCCAGAACATCCAAAACAGGAACCGCACTTGGGTTTAACGGTTTGTTCGGAAGTTTAGGATTTGTCCTCGCCCCACTTGTTGCAGGATCACTGACAGGATTGTGGAGTTGGAGGGTCGCCTTTATCGTTCCAGGTATTGTCTGTTTGTGCGTCGGAATTCTTTTCAGCATTGCACTTCGTACTTTTCTGATAGATGCCGAAAAGCCTGTGCGGAAAGCCGCCTATGAATCAAGTTCTTCAAAAAACATTTGGATGACTTTCGGCTTGATGGGAATGGCATTATTTCTCACAGGCCTGTTTCACCAAATTATACAATTTTCACTGCCAAAAGATTTTGACCTGCGTGTGCTTCTTACATCAGGCTCCCTTTTGGGAACAGGATCGATGGTTGCTCTAGTTTATGCGGCAGGCGCAATTGGTCAACTTCTGTGCGGCAGACTGGCGGATCGCTTCTCGGAGCGTAAACTATATTTCACCTTATTTTTAATTACGGTGCCATTGGTTGCGTTAGCAAGTCAACTTACTGAAATGCCGCTAGTTTTGAGCATGATGCTTGTTGTATTTTTAAGTACAGGCGCATTTCCTGTCGAAAATACTTTGCTTGTCAGATATGCTCCAAGTCACAGACATGGTTTGGTTTTTGGCAGTAAATTTTTGCTAGGTTTTGGTCTTAGTGCATCTGGAATTTATTTGTCCGGATGGATTTATGATCTCAGCGGAAGTTTCATTTGGCTGTACTGGCTCTTGGTTTTACTTGCGGGCGGGGTGACAGTCATTGCGTTTTTTCTTCCCGGACAGCGTGTCCTTCAACCTGCTTGAGCGGAATTTCCAAAACTATTTCCAGCAAATTGGATATTTTCATAAACGGAAAAAAACTGGAATCAGTTTGGTATGGACCGCCTCCGGAAGAAGCTCCGACCCTCGTTTTTCTGCATGAGGGGTTGGGTTGCGTTTCGCTCTGGAAAGATTTTCCGGAAAAACTTTCCCAAAAAACCGGTTGCGGCGCCCTGGTTTTCAGCAGACTCGGTTACGGGAAATCGGATTCATGTGAACTTCCCCGCTCGCTAAATTTTATGCATCCGGAAGCACTTATTGAACTTCCGGAAATTTTGGTGCGGAATAATATCCGCAAATTCATTCTGGTTGGACATTCCGATGGAGCATCAATTGCGTTAATTTATGCTGGAGAAAACGCCGCCGATTATCTGCTTGGAATTGTCAACGAAGCACCACACGTTTTTTGTGAACAACTCACAACGAGTTCTATTGATAAGATACGGCAACTCTATTTATCCGGAAATCTACGGGAACGTCTCCGGAAACATCATGGAACAAATGTTGATTGTGCTTTCCATGGTTGGGCCGATGTCTGGCTTCATCCGGATTTTTCCGCATGGAACATTGAATCGTGCTTGCCGAAAATTCGGGTTCCGCAGTTAATTATTCAGGGAAACGATGATGAATACGGTACTGCGGCACAAGTCGAAGCCATTGTCAGACAATCCGGAAGCAGCGTAGAAACATGTTTTCTGGACAACTGCGGGCATTCTCCGCATCGCGAACAGGAAAGTCAAACTTTGAGCATTATGTCTCGATTCGTCCTGAATTTGCTTGTTTGAAGAAATTGCTCGATTATTGTCAGCCAAATCACTTGCATTTTATCCGCTCAAGATTTAAGGTGAGCCGATAAAAATAGTTCCGGAATGCTTTCTTTTCGCCGAAAAAACTTTCCGTAATTTCAAATATATTCAATCAATTATTCTGCTATGCCTACTGTGCTTTTGCTTAATGGTCCAAATCTCAATTTGCTTGGAAGCCGTGAACCTGAAATTTACGGTGCAACGACTTTGACTGAGATTGAGGAACAAGTTTCGTCTGTGCTTCGTGAAAGTAAGATTGAGTGCAAGTCCTTTCAATCAAATTCAGAAGGAGAATTAATTGACTGGCTGCATAAATGGCGTGAGGCGGATTTTTTGCTTTTGAATCCAGGCGCATTGACTCACACCAGCGTAGGTTTGCGGGATGCCGTGCTTGCCATTGAAATTCCTTTTCTGGAAATTCACCTTTCCAATGTCCATCAGCGCGAAGAGTTTCGGCATCATTCTTATTTTTCCGATATTGCGATTGGCGCCCTTGTTGGACTTGGAGTAAAAGGATATTTGCTGGGTGCACAGTTTGCTGTGGATTATCTTGAACAAAATGAAACATCTTCAGCCAAGAACTGATTCTCAATGAACAGCAGTCAGCCTCTCCAAATTCCTTGCTCGTTATGAGACTTTCCTCAACAAACATCGTTTTCATTTTCAATGTTCTGCTCGCCGGAGTCGTGTCTTACATGGGCGGGGCGCTGCTCAGTACGTGGCTTCAGCATCAAGTCTTGTCTATTCCTGTTTTGCCACCCAGAACATTCCAAATCGAAACAGGAAAACTTCCCATTGATTCCGGAAAAGCAAAAAAAACATTTGCGCTAATTTTGGAACGCAGTATATTTAATGCTCAAAAATCAGAAATTGAGCTACAACCTCTACCGGAAGAAGAAATAATAACAGCGGAAACGGTGGATGGTGACGCAATCAATCATACTCGTTTGGCCATCTCACTGGCAGGAACCATGATTTACGGAGAGCTGAATTCCTTTGCTTTTATCAGTAAAAAGAATAGTTTGAACCAATATGTCATTTATGGAATAGGCGAATGTTTTAACGCGAAAACAATTTTACGCGACAAAGACTGTACGGAAGAAAGCGTCAAAGTGTTGAAAATCAGGGATCGCTGGGTTTTGATTTTGTTTCAGGGAAAAAAACAAGCCTTGTGGATGGTTAGCGCGGTAACTACCGAAGAAGCTGCGTCTTCCGTTTCTCAGCCAAAAAAGGCAAACAGCCTAACTACTCCGAAACAAAAAACGGCTGCCCTTGTCGTTTCACCACAAGAAAAAGTTGTTGCGAAAACATCCGCGCTTCCGGTTTCTCCTGCCGAGAGTGGAAATACTTTTCATTTTCAGCGCGTTTGGGTTGATGAACAACTCGCGAATTTCGAACAACTGCTGAATGATGCGAGGGTTGTTCCTACAACCAAAGATGATAAACCTTATTTTATGTTTCAGTACATCAGAGAAGAAAGTATTTATCAAAAATTGGGTTTGAAAAAAAATGACATCATTTTGGAAATTAACGGCTTTCTTGTTGATTCAGTCGGAAAAGCACTCAAGTTGTTGGAAGTACTTCAATCCGAACGTGAGATTTCACTCAAGGTGGAACGGGAAGGCAAGCCTGTGCAATTCCATTACTACATTGATTGAAGGTCAAGACTGAAAATCGCTCACACATGCGCATAGTGCAGAATGCAATTCAAATGGCACAAAACCGGTTTGATCGAATTAACTTCATTGCTGGCCGCGTTGCTTTGGATTTCCTACCGTTATCAGCATACCCTTAATCAACTTCACCCGGAATGGATTTTGCTGGGCCTCGGCATCGGCGTTTTGTGGTGTCTGCGACATAACTTGTATCTTCCCCTTTTTTTGCTCCTTCTGATTGCGGGAATTCTTCTACACCAATGGTTTTTTGTCCTCCCTTCCAGCGTAAAATGGCTAAAGCAAGAAATTTCGGCGGAATCAACTATTATGCTAAACGGCAGGATTCAGCAACGCATTACCAATGAAGATACCATTCGGTTGCATTTGAATTCTGTTGATGTTATCAAAGGCGAAAAAAAACAATGGTTTCCGGAAGCAATTTTAAGCTTTCCAAAAAACAGGCGCAGAATTTCGAGCTTTTATCGTGGAAGAAAGTTGCAGGTCATTGGACTCTTGAATGACGTCAGCGTGAAAAATAATCGGTTGCATTTAGCTTTTACGGAATTTCGTTATCGAAACGCCATTTTTCCGCAGAATAAACTCTCACGAAAACGAAACAGTTGGGTTCTGCGTTTGACAGATCGGGCCGAATTTCACCTTTCCAGCCAGGCGCTGGCACTATATTTACCGCTGACTTTAGCCAAGCGTTCTTATGGCTCTCGTTCTACTGCAAAGGTTTTTCAGGAAACAGGAATGGCACATCTTCTTGCCATCAGCGGTCTGCACATCGGTTTAATTTATGGAATTATCCTCGGACTTGTACGTGGTTTAGGACGTCTCTCAATCCGTTTTTTGGAACACCCCCGTTTTTACGCTTTCTCCCAGTTGATTTCTCTGAGCGGAATTTGGTTTTATCTGCTGTTAATTGGCATGCCTACTCCAGCATTCCGTGCGGTGTTTATGTTGAGCTTACTGATTGCCGGACGTTTGCTCGGTCAAGTTCATCAGCCTCTTTACGCCCTTTTTGCCACAGCTTTCTTTTTCATTTTCCTTAATCCGGCAGTGATTTACGAAGTTTCATTTCAGCTTTCATTTATCGCCGTTTTGTTTATTTTATGGTTCCTACCGCTTTATCCGCACACAAGTGAAAATGATGCTTTTTGGAAACGTCTCGCAAAATACGGATTGATCAGCATCGCCATCACAACGGCAGTCATGCTGGGAACATGGCCTGTAGTGGCCAGTATTTTCGGAAGGCTGTCACTGGAAACATTTTGGCTGAATTTGATAATGGTGCTGCTGCTCGGACTTTTTGTTTTACCAAGCTGTCTGCTTGCTCTTTTTGTCAGTGCATTGTCTTTGGGGTATCCGCCTTTCGGATTGCTGGAAAACAGCATCTTTTCAATGACAGAGCTGATTGTACAGGAATGGTTTGGGGTACTTGAATTTCTACATCACTGGGGAAACTGGGCTTCGTTTTCGTTGACTCTTGACTGGGGACCTCCGCAATTTATTCTGTATTATGCAGCCATCCTGATCCTCGGAAAAATGCTGACAGATCGATTCCGGAAAATGGACAAATAACTTTCTAAATTAACACAATTTATTCGCCTTTGTTTAAAAATGAATTTGTAATCGTACCCCCAAACGTATCAGCAAATTAGTCAGTTTTATGTTATAATACAAAGACAAAATTGAAAGAGAAAAACGTCTTTCTTCTGTTAATAATTTATCGACAACTGAAATTAGACTCATCTGATGGCAAAAAATACAATACAGACTGCGCTAATTCAGAAGGTATTTTTAGAATTATCCAATCAATTCCATCACCCAAAGCGGAACCATTTAAAAGGTGGTTGGCAAAAGTAGGTAAAGAGCGATTAGATGAAATAGAAAATCCCGAACTTGCCCAAGCCAGAATGAAAGAAATATACGAGCAAAAAGGTTATCCAAAAGACTGGATTGATAAACGCTTACGGGGAATTTCCATTCGCCAATACTTAACCGATGAGTGGCAAGCACGAGGCATAAAGGATGAGCTGGATTATGCAAATTTAACTGCAGAAATTTCAAAAGCAACTTTTGGAATGACGCCTGGAGAATACAAAATTTTTAAAATCTGCCTGTAAAATCAAAAGCAAATCTTAGAGATAACATTGATGATTGGAACCAAAATGGAATCGCGATTACCAAACAAAGCAGAAATTAATGAACTTGTCCAGTTTCTTCCTCGGCTTTATGCAAAGGGGTTTACTCCGATTAAGAGATGGAATGGAGGCAAAGATGAAGACGGCGTGTCTTATTTTCCTTGGCCGGAGTATGAGCAAGAGGTGAATAACTTCATCAGTGCAGCCTCACAAGAGCTCTGGTTTGATCGTAAATATATTCCAAATGAGGGTTCAAAAATGCTGCAAAGTGAGCAAAAAATAACTGAGGCATCACTTCAGGAAATAAAGTCCATGTTAACTTTCTGTCTTCGTGGCGAACGATTTTGTGACGGACACGTAGCGTCGATGATTGAAGCAGGAAAAATAGCATCAATTCTCAAGCGTCTAAAAGTCATCATGGAAGAAAATGACTATTAATGCAATTGCAGGATTTATGTTTAATATCCATTGCAATGCGTTTGACTTTAGTTTACTATGTGCCTTTTTAACCCATAAATGAAAATCGAAAAAGGAGATTGACATGCCAATGAAATATTTTGAGCAAATCCAGAGTCAGGAAATTCCGCATATGGACACTGGTGATATTCCGGCATTTCTGGTTGACACCGTCATTTCGGAAGATAAAGAAAAACCTATCACCAGCGGCCTTTTTCGTTTGGAAAAAGGAAAATCACTGACCTATACTTACACCTACCATGAGATGAAATTGATCATCGATGGAACGTTGATTATTGAAGATGAAACGGGTCAAAAAAAGACGGGCAACGTCGGGGATCTGTTTTACTTC
>JAESQU010000177.1 GCA_016764995.1 SAR324 cluster bacterium
AAAGCCCAAGTATCCGGAGCATTTGGATCACCAAAAATTGTGTTGCCGATAACAGCACCGGGGCCGATTCCGAAGAAGAACCAGGCGAGTGTGATTATCCAGGCTACTGGAACTAAACCACGTTTTTCTTCAGACAAACCCGCATGTTCCTGAAGGAAATCATGATAGGTTTGACGATGACTTCGATCTTCATCATTCTGAGTCAAGGCCGAAATAATAATGGCGCCGCCCAAATTGAAGTAGATACCCCATGCAGCAGAGTGCATGGTCCAAGGCCAGCGGCCCCAGGGAAGTGCGTCTCCAAAAATGTTCTTACCGATCGTTTCAGTCAAGGTGACTGCAATAATTCCGAAGAACAATCCCCAGGTGACTCCCTGTCTGGTGAACCATGGGAACCAGCAGACTGACATCAGCGAGGGCCACATCTGAAAACCATAGGCCACTGCCAAGCCGCCTAACAGCACAAGTGCGTCAGCGGAAGTGGTTGCCACTATAAGCGCAGAACCGACGATTATCAAAACTCCGATGCGTCCAAAGAAGATCTGCGTCTTATGATCTGCTTCTTTGTTAATGAAGTGCTTGTACAAATCCCGTGTCAGCATACTGCCGGCAGTGGACATGTAAGCTGCACCCGTGGACTGCATTGCAGCCAGAGCACAGACAGCCAGCAAACCAACCAGCCAGGGAGTGGTTTCACCCATCAGGTTAATCATCTCCGGAACAAGGTTGCCTTGTGCGAAAAGCCCTGTTTTTTCTGACCAGGTTTCTACACCAAAGGCATTTGTTCCAACTCCTGCGTCAAGCATAACCTTGTCTCCACCCAGGAAATGAGCGGAAAATGCCTGAATTGAAGTGAAGAAAAACAGGATGAAACCGATTCCGGCTGAGGAAGCCCAAACCTGCTGAGGAGCAAATGGCTCCGGGTTCTTGTTACCGAACGACCACATGGAAAAGGCCGGTGCGGACTGAATACCCATTAGAGCAAACATATAAGTCAGTACCATCATTCCTGTCCATGCACCACCTGCTGCACTAGGTCCTGACGCTACAAACTGAATTACACCCGGAATAGCGATGTAATGGCTGTAACCGTCCGGCGTTATTTTGGTATCGTTCTGAACCAGGATGATGATGTTGGCCTTCAACTCAGCCCAGCCGCCGACCGCGTCCAGACCTATAAAGCCGATTGCCGTTATTCCCAGTGCAAGCAAGACACATTGAAGAGTATCCACATAGGCCACTGCGCGTAAACCGCCAGATGCTACATAGATGAACACAATTATGGAGAGCATCCACATGCCGACGTTAACTGACAAGGCACCGTCAGTCAGTACATTAAACAGAAACCCTGAGGCCCGTAACTGTACACCGAGATATGGAATGGAAAAGAAGAGTGCCACTATCACAGTTAAGACACGTATGCCGTCTCCTTTGAAATAGTCTGAGAGCATCTCCCCCGGCGTCACATAACCGAAGCGTTTGCCGAGCATCCACTGGCGTTTGAGGAACATCACACCCGTGAACGGGATGGTGATGGTGTAAAATGAGGCATAGGCGTATTGGAAGCCGTCCCTGAAGATTAAACCGGGATGCCCCACAAATGTCCATCCGGAAAAGGAAGTTGCTGTTGCTGCAAGGACGAAAACCCACAAAGGGATCGACCTGCCGGCAAGCATGTAATCACTGGCGGTCTTAGCGGCAATTGCGCCTTTAATCCCCCAGAAAATACAGTACCCCCAGTACAGAATGACAAAAATCAACAGCCAAACAATTTTAGGATCCATACAAGTACTCCAAATTGAATGTTATTAAATTGCCAAAAAGAATGCGAATCCAAACACCGCAAGCTACTTTTTATTCAGGATTCTCAGTCCTAATGGCTGTGAGAAACCTTCTCATTAAGCATTGCCAACTCGAAGGCCATGGAGGCAGTTCCCCCATATCCGTTTAAGGATACTACAATTACAAAAAAAAACAATCATTTTTTTATTTTAAAAAGACGATTATTTATCTGTAAATGTTCCAGCAATTTCAAATAAAGTTTTAAACTGAAGTTATCGTCAATATTTCTTCTGCAGTAGTCAAACCGTGTATAATTTTGTTTACACCATCACGCCGCAAGGTTATCATTTTTTCTTTCAAAGCATGTTTTTTTATCGTTTCTGCATCGCTGTTTTCAAGAATGGTGTTTTTAATGCCATCGCTCATTTTCAGTAATTCATGAATTCCGATCCGTCCGTGATAACCGGTATTTCTGCATTTACTGCAACCTTCACCTCTAAAAAAACTTCTGCCAAGTTTACGGAAGCTGACTTCCTTGATGCCCAATTCGCGGAGTTGTTCCGGATGAGGCTGGTAGCTTTTGCGGCAATCCGGACAAATGCGTCGTACCAGCCGTTGTGCAAGCACTCCGATGATTGTTGATGAAACGAGGAATGGCTCAATTCCCATATCAATCAGGCGGGTGATGGTGGCCGGAGCGCTGTTGGTATGCACCGTGCTGAAAACGAGATGTCCGGTCAAAGCGGATTGAATGGCAATTTGAGCGGTCTCCGTGTCACGCATTTCTCCAACCATAATAACATCAGGGTCTTGCCGCAAAACTGAACGCAATGCGTGGGCAAAAGTCAAACCGAGTTTTGGCTTAACTTCGATCTGACTGTATCCTGAAAGTTTGTATTCAACAGGATCTTCGATGGTTATTATATTGCGTGCCTCGTTATCAATTTCAGCCAGAGAGGCGTAAAGCGTGGTGGTTTTTCCGCTTCCGGTAGGTCCGGTAACAAGAATGATTCCGCCGCTGCTGTTGACCATGTTTAGATACGGATTGAGGATATATTTTGCTAAACCAAGATGACTCAGCTGCATCATTTTTTCGTCTTGATACAAAAGGCGCATGACAATTTTTTCGCCATGGACAGTTGGAACAGTCGAAACACGGATGTCAATTTTTTTTCCTGCAATCAGCACCATTGAGCGGCCGTCTTGCGGCAGTCCTTTTTGTGCAATATCGAGGCGGGACATGACTTTTACGCGGTTCACCACAGTGACATGTACCTGTCGTGGGAAAACCGTAACTTGCTGCAGCACTCCGTCAATTCTATAACGTACAATGGTTTCACGGGTCGTGGGATCAATGTGCACATCGCTGGCTTCATCTTTTGCCGCCTGCCAAAGCAGGCTGTTGACTAAGCGTTTTATGGGCTCTTCATCAGTCGCGTCCAATAAATCTTCCGGTTCCTCAACTGCCAGAATATTTTCAAAAGTCTCGTCCGAATCAAGCTGCTCAACCGCTTCTTCAGTTGAAGCGGAAGATTCATCATAAGCACGATTGATCAAATCCAGCACTGCCTGCTTGTGTGAAAGCACCGGTTCAATATGACATTTGAAATGCCGGGCAAGATCGTCCAGAGGTTGTGAAAGTTCCGGATTTGCTATGGCAACTTCCAGCGTGTTATTCTCTTTTTTCAGCGGAAAGAAAATATTCTTTTTGGCGTAACGAATTGGAATGATTTCCGTAAATTCACGCACCGCTGGTACATCATCAAAATTATCTCTGTAAGCTAATTCATAATATGAAGCCAATGCCTGCTGAAACTCAGCCTCACTGGTAACTTTATGTTTCAGCAGGGCTTCTTTCAAACCCTCCGTATTCTCACGGTAGGCCAGCAACTGTTCATGCAGCGGTTCCAGTGATTCCGGAGACGTTTTGAAGCGCTCTACTAAAATATCAACTACAGGATGGTAGGTGTACATATATTCTTATTTTAAGGTATATTGATTTTTATGGTAAATTCACAGTTTATTTAACCATAGGAATCATTTTCTAATCAACAAAAAAACCTTAAAGTTCAAGGTTGCAGCACTAAAATAAGGGTTGTTTCTCCGTCGATTTCCTGCAGTTCCACACTATTTTTGTAGATTTTCCTGACAAAAACAGAATCGAGCCACTCTCCTTCCTGCACGATATAAGACACTTTTTTTTCGTCAATAAAGGCATAACGGCCTTCTGAAGTTTCCAAAATATCTTTAAGTTTCAAAATTTTAGCTAATTGTTTTTCTCGGGAAGAAATGTCTGTTTCTACTGCTGGCTTAATTTCGGGCAACTGAGATACAACCTTTGCAACCACAGTCTTTTTAAGGACTTTCTTTTTTTGTACAGAAGAGTTTTTTTTCGTTGAGGCCGATTTTGAAAGTGTCTGAGCGAGCGAAGTTGCAGTCGTATTTGTCGGCAACAAACTTCGAAAAGGATTTCTTTCTGTAACTTTGGCGTGTGATTCCGCAAAGCTGATTTTTGCAGTAAGCACTTCGGAAAACGCAAACATAAAAAGTAGGACCAGCGTTAAAAGCAACTTTCCGATACTCATTGGCTTTTCTGCTTTTCAGTGAGTTCCAGTCTTTTATGGGCGGATAAAACCATTTCAATACGTAGTTTTGGATTTTTTTCTGCAGGCATTGGATTTAACAGCACAAGTTTTTCCAGTGTCAGCAAACTTAGTTCTTGCTTCAACTGACTCAAAAATTGTTGGAAGTTTGCATATTCTCCGCTTAATTTTAAATTAATTTTCAGAGTCTGGATCAAAGCTTGAGCGGCATTTTCTTCAAAGGACTGTTCTTCAAACTGCAATCCATTTTGCTGAATTGCTTTTGTGAGCTGGCGTAAAAGCTCGGCGCGCTTCCATTGCAATGGTAAGAGTTGTGATAACGCGGCTTCTCTGTCATGAAAAGACTGCAAGCTATTCTCTTGTTGAAATTTTAGGTTTGCTGCTTTTATTTGAATCAGCCCAGCTCGAATTTGCTGAATTTGAGATGTTAACTGTTGTTTCTGCCTTAACTCTGGAGTCAACAAAAAGTTGTGAAAAAGCAGCGCGGCCAAGACCAAAACCAGCCCCGCCAAAAAAACTTGACGTGTCAGTGTAGCATCCAACATAGTTCCGAAAATTCTGAAATCACCAGTTGATGTCATGTTTTGTCTCAAGAAGCAGCAATTTTATTTTCGTTTTTCTTTGTTAATCGTTGTCGATAAAACAAGGCAACTGTGCCAAACAATAAAACCAGAATTATGCCTGAAACACCTGCATACTGCAGCGAAGTTTCCGGAACATTGCTGATTGTGAATTTCAGGCGGTTCGAGTCAGAAGCCTTTCTTTTCCACGAAAGAAAAGTTGTTTCATGTAAACTTTGTTTGCCCGAAAATATAAGCTCGTCAGACTTGATTTGTAAACGATCAATAGGCGTAAAAACACTCACTTTATCTAAAGCATGGTCAAATTCCCTGTTTATTTCCAAACTCCCAAACCAGGCAGGCAGGATATATTGATAAATAATTTGTGATGTTCCAGTTGGAAAAACATGTTCTATTTTTAATATGTTATCTTCAAGCTGATGTTTCATCGCGTCTGTGGATTCGCTGTCCATCATGCGGAAATTTTCAATTCCTTCTGGTAGGTTCTGCGTCAGAGGCCGGGTTCTGGTATCAATTCTGTCTGGAGAGGAATTGCTCAAGACCAGTACTTCAGTCACAGTAACCGTTCCTAATCCGGATTCAATCACAAGTGAGACTTGAGAAGTTTCCAGTTCCTCTACGGCATTAGAAATGCCCGGTATAATAATGTCTGTTTCAATGAGTGTTTCTCCGGATTTTACGAAAAAAATTTTTGAACTGTATAATTCACCTTTCACCCGCGTTCCAAGTTGGTAACCTGCGCGTAAATCCTGTTTAACATTGACGAACTCAAAACTACCGTCAGTTTTTGTTTTGATACGATCTTGTGGACCAACAGGAGTTACCGCTCCTTCAGGGCTGAGTACAAATTTCAATAACACTACATCGAGGCCTTCCGGAGATGTTTCTGTTCCGGAAGATAGTTTGATCTGGCCTTTAATTGTAATATTCTTTTGCGTTGAATGGTCTGCTGAAAATGCGTAATACGGGAGCCCGCCAACTAAGAGAGTTAACAGTCCCAGCAGGAAATTTTGTCTCAGAGGGTGTATCAGTGAGTCTTGTGTAAAGTTAAATAAAGCTGCCATATTGTTTTAGAAAGATTATTGATAAGGATGTTGTTTCATTATTGCGAGGCACCAATTGATTTCAGATAGCTGTCGATCTCTTTTGCCTTTTGTTTAGCGACTTTTTGAAATTGTTTTAATTCTGACGGAGCGCGTGCTTGAGCGACAAGGCGGTAGTGTCGTAAGGCAGATTTCCATTTTTCCTTGAAATGATACAAAGTCCCAATTTCAAAGTGAATCTGCACATACATGGATGAGTTTTTTGGGATTTTACGGCCAGCCAATTCTTTGAGGCGTTTCAGTGCTTTGTCCGTTTTGTTTGCTTCACGGTCTAGTTGTGCCACCCAAAATGCCGCTTGTAATTCCTGGGTTGAGGTGCCTCCACCATCTGCGCGAAGCATCCAAATTCGAGCTTTTTTAGTTTGCTTGAGTTGAGATGATTGATGGTAGCCGATGAGGTAGGCATAAGTTTGATATTCCTTTTTAGGTCGCGAACTTTTCTTGAGAACATGATAGGCACGTTTGTATGTTCGTACCAATGATTCGTAATCTTTGGAACGCTCATAGAGACGAGTTAGTTCTCCTACCAACTGCAGCACCAAATCAACATTTTTATCAGGCACCTTTTTGAGAGCTCTTCTGTAATATCCTTTTGCGCGTCGATAACCACCTAATTTTTCTGCGGCAAATCCCTGGTCAATCTGTGCTTCGACCGTCAGCGTCTTTTTTTTGTTATAAATTGCCAACAGCGCATAGGCATCAAGGATCCCATTATATTTTTCTCTGCCGGGTTTCTTATTTTCCGCGAAGAGCAACAACTCGAAATTTTTATCATCCAGGATTCTCTTTTTTGCTTTTACTTCACGCTGAATAATCTTGGTGACTTTAGACCATTCTTTCTGATCAATCAATTTTTGAAAAGAACTTTGTGCCAGAAACTTGCTGATTTCATCCTGCCTGCTTTTTTCCATTTCAGTTTGTGGCTTTATCTTTAGGGCTTGGCGATAAAATTCCAGCGAGAGCTCCTTCCTCCCTAATTTCTCTGCGGCTTCGGCCTGTTCAATTTGTTCTTCGACAGTCAGAACCTTTTTCTTATTATAAATTGCCAGCAGAGAATAGGCCTCAAGAATTCCAATATATTTCTTGTTTCCGGATTTCTTATTTTCCGCATACAGCAACAGTTCAAAATTTTGCTCATCCAGGATTCTCTTTTTGGCTCGTACTTCCTGGTGAATGGCCTTGGTGACTTTTGACCATTCTCCTTGTTCAATCCATTTTTGGAATGCGCCCTGCGCCAGGAATTTGCTGATTTCATCCTGTTTCTTTCTCTCAGTTGCAGTTTGAGGTTTTGCTTTTAAGGCCTTGCGATAAAAAACGAGTGCAAGTTCTTTTTTCCCAAGTTTCTCCGCAGCTTTGGCTTGGCTGATTAGCACATCCAGTTTTCCTGCACGTTCCGGATCATGTTTGCCTAAAAGAGTGTATGCACTCAGAACACCGACCCAATTTTCCAGCTTTTGTTCTGCAAAAAGCAGTTGAGAAAAATATTGTTCATCCAGAGAAATTTTTCCTGACTTAAGCTCATTGCGAATGTGAGCTGAGACCTCCTTCCAGTTTTCCTGCTCAGTCAGTTCCTGCAAACGGGCTCTGGAGACGTATAGATTGAGCTGTGCCAAATTATGTTTATCTTCCGGAAAAGCATTTTTCCAGCGTTCCGAGATAATTTTTAAACGCTCAAGACGTTGAAAATCTGTTCTACGCTGTGCTGCGAAAACCCAAAGTTGAAAATATGGAATTGTCATTGCCGGAGATTTCCTGTCGAAGATATCCTGAAACTCCCACGTAATTGATTTCCAGTCTTCTAACTGTTTGTGTGCCTCCAGCAACATCTGAATTGCTTGCTCACGATATTTGTCTGTCTCACGAATTTGGCGGAAAACTGTGCGGGACTCTTCCCACTTTTGTGTTTCAATCAGACAACTGCCCTTCAAGAAAAGTAAATGTTGCCACACTTCAGGATTTGTTTTTTTGGAATTTTGAAGATAGCCCGGTTTGTCCTTTAATTCCGCAAGTACTTTCTCACACTTGTTTTGCTCATAGTAAGTTAGGATCAACTGAGTTTGAAAGCCGTGACGTACCTTTTCTGCTAACTTGGCATCACTTCTGACGCTCAACAGAAATTGGACGAACTTTTCCTTTGAAACAGTATCTCGATAGAGCACCATTAATGTTTGCAGGAGTTCCGAGTTTTGCCGATAATCCGGATGTAGGCGAACTTGTTCCATCAATGAAATTGCCAGAAAATTCTGTTTTGTTTCAACATAAAGGTAAGCCAACCTGAGCTGTATCGCCACAGAATGTTCTGCGGCGCCGCTGGCGAGATATTGTTCAAATATCTTAATCGCTTTTTTCTGTTGTTTGCTTTCAAGATAGAGGTAACCTAAACGGATTTGAATCTCCGCTACATGTTCGGTATCACCACTGGCCAGATATTTTTTAAAGGATTCAATCGCCTTCTTCTGCTGTTTTGTTTCAATATAAAGATAACCTACGCGGATTTGGATCTCGGCGATATGTTCTGCATCTCCACCGGCAAGGTATATTTTAAAAATCTCAATGGCCTTTTTTAGCTCTTTCGTTTCTATGTAGAGGTAACCTAAGCGGATTTGGATTTCTACAGTATGTTTTGCTTTGCCGCCGGCTAGATATTTTTTAAATGTCTCAATCGCCTTTTTCTGCTGTTTAGTTTCAATATAGAGGTATCCTAGACGGTACTGCGCATCGTCCGCGTAAGTTTTATCCTTTGTGCTTAAATATTGATTAAGTATCAGAATCGCCTTTTTTAATTCTTTACTTTCAATATAGAGATAAGCCAAACGATACTGTACTTCACTTGCATAGATTTTGTCCTTGGTGCTTAAATATTTTTTAAAAGCAATTATGGTTTCATGCGGTTGATATTTCTGCTCTAAAATCCCAATTCTATAATATGCCAATGCCAGATACTCTTTATGTTTCCGGTCTATGTAAAGTTTGTAATGGTTCACCAGACGAATCACGGATTTTTGATCCAGAACCTCTGTTTTTGTTTGTTTAAGTGATTCTGCATAAGCCATTTCTGCACGCCAAAATGAGGATGTAACGGCCAACTTTGAATCTGGATGTTCTGTCACAATTCGTGCAAACCAACTTTCAGACTGTTTGTATTCTTTTGCTTGCTGAAACCGAGATGCTAATTGATATTTGAGATTCAAAGCCTGTTCCGGTTTGATGAACTTTGAGTGTTTCAAGTACTGATCCCATGCTTCTGCGGTATTTGAGATGTTATCCATGAACCACCATGCACGTCCAATTAAATACCAACGTTCCTGCTGTTGTTTCAGTGTTAATGCTGTTGGATCACCATTCTTAAAATGCTGAATAGAAGTTTTATATTGCTGTTGTGCCTGCTGTTTATTTTCTTTGCGTAACAACTCTGCACGAAATGAAGTTACATAACCCAGCCAATAATAGGCTTCATCCCTGAGTTTTGAGGTTGGATAGTCCTGAAGCAGCGAATTCAAGGTTTTAATCGCAAGTGGATATTTCCTGCTCAGTACCAGAGTAATGCCTTGCTGCAGTATGGCATTGTCCAAATAAGACTTACTCTGGGGAAAATTATTTTTCAGCTCATCATAAGCTTTTATCGATCCCTGGATGTCACCGCCTTTGCGTAAAGCTTCTGCGCGCAGGAAAAACACCTCTTCACGTGCAGTGCTTTCTTTAAATTCGTCAAGATAACATTTTGCGGTCTCACTTGCCGCGGAATACAAGCCATCCGCAAACGTCTCACGCGCCACAGACAATTGTTCTTCTTCACTC